>JBBQYT010000098.1:0-7075 GCA_038208385.1 Longimicrobiales bacterium
GGCGTGGAAGGGCCGGCGTTCGCGTTGATGGGACGCTTTGGCAACGTAATGCTCGTGAACGGTGAGCCTGCCTACAAGGCGACCGCGAAGAAGGGTGAAGTCGTTCGCTACTATCTCACCAACGCGTCCAACACCCGCATCATGAATCTGGCCTTCGGCAATGCAAAGATGAAGCTCGTCGCAACCGATGCGGGCAAGTTCGAGCACGAGATCTGGGTGAAGAGCATCGTCATTGCGCCGGCGGAGCGATACGTCGTCGATGTGCGGTTCGAGACGGCGGGCCCGATTGCATTCACGAACGCGATTCAGGCAGTCGACCACATGCTCGGCGAGTTTTATCCGCACACGGACACGCTCGGTGTCGTGACTGTCGAGGCTTCCGCGCCCGCGCAGGACTACGCTGCGCAGTACGCGAAGCTGCGCGACAATGCGGACGTGACCGCTGACATTGCGCGTTTCAGAGCCGCAATCAATAAGGAGCCGGACCATCAGCTCGACCTGGCGCTGCGCATTTCCGAGCTGCCAATGCCGATCATGCAGCTGCTGTCCGTCGACACGATCTACTCGCCGCCCATCGAGTGGAACGACGCAATGCCCGACATGAACTACCTCGCCTCATCGCGCGGCCTCACCTGGATCATGCGCGACCACGCGACCGGCAAGGAAAACGCGGACATCAAGTGGGAGTTCAATCAGGGCGACATTGTGAAGATTCGCGTGTTCAATGACCCGCACACGTTCCATCCGATGCAGCATCCGATTCACCTGCATGGACAACGTTTCCTTGTCGTTGCGCGCGATGGCGTGCCCGTCAAGAACCTCGCCTGGAAAGACACGGCGATCATTCCCGTCGGCACGACGGTAGACTTCCTCGTCGACTTGTCCAATCCCGGCGAGTGGATGCTGCACTGCCACATCTCAGAGCACATGCATTCGGGGATGATGATGAGCTTTACGGTCAAACCGACGTCCGCCGGTGGACGTGCGGGCAGCTAACGAACAATCCTTCAAGGCGGAGGGCGCCATGTCCGATCAGTTGCATCGTCGCAGTTTCCTGGGACGTCTGTCGGCCGGAGCGGTTGCATTTTTCGCTGCGGCGCGCGTGTCCGAAGCAGCGCGTCCGCGTGCTCGCGCGATCAGTGGATCGCCCGATGAATGGTTGCAGAATCTGAGCGGCAAACACCGCCAGGTATTCGACGGCACGAGTCCGAACGGTGGCTTTGCGATGGGATTCGCGAGAAGCTTCCTGGAGTCGACAGAAAAGGCGATGAACCTTACCGACAAGGACATGGGCGTCGTTGTCGTGCTGCGCCACTCCGCGATTCCGTGGGCGTTTCAGGATTCGATCTGGGCGAAATACAAGCTGGGCGAAGCGCCGTTCAACATTAATGACGGCGCGAACCCATCCGTGCGCAACACGCTCGTGCGGGGCGCAGGCGGACAGGCCGGCTGGGGCGTGCAGGACCTGATGGATCGCGGAGTGATCTTCGGCGTCTGCAACCTCGCCCTTACACATCACGCGACTACACAAGCCGTGAAAGCCGGTGTCAGCGCCGATGTCGCGAAGCAGGAATGGACCGCCGGCGTAATTCCCGGTGTGACGATCATCCCGTCCGGCGTATGGGGCGTCAACAATGCACAGGAGCACGGCTGCAGCTACTGCTACGCCGGTTGACCACGATGGCCAGGCCATCCCACCGGCGTGGGTACGCGCTCACGCTCGCACTCTGCGGTTTGGCAATTGCGAGCGCGCTTAAAGCGCAGTCAGTCGCCGACACGTTCGCTTTCCGCCCGCTCGACCTGCCAACTCCAAACGAATATCGCACCGGATCCGGCAGGCCGGGCCCCGCCTACTGGCAGCAGCGCGCGGACTACACGATCGATGCCACGCTGGATGTCGCAAAGAACGAGCTGCGCGGCAAAGAGACGATTCACTACGTCAATAATTCGCCGACGCCGCTCGAGTACATCTGGATGCACGTCGAGCAGAACATCTGCGCGCCGGAGAGCATCACAAACCAGCTGCACGCGCCACCGCTCGCCTTCCAGTCCAGCTTTTTCGATTTCTCGTGCAAGGGCTTCAATGGCGGGGGCAAGCTCGAGTACGTGCGCGCGGGCGGCATCGCGCTCAAGCGCACGAAGTACGGCACCACGATGCGTGTCGATCTGCCGCGCGCGCTTCTTTCGCACGACTCGATCTCGCTCGACCTGGCCTGGAGCTTTCCAGTGCCACCGTACGGCGCAGGCCGCATGGGACACGACGGGTCGCTCTACGAGATCGCGCAGTGGTATCCGCGCGTCGCAGTCTATGACGACGTGCGCGGCTGGAATCATGAGCCGTACATCGGTGCCGGCGAGTTCTACCTCGAGTACGGCACCTTCACAGTCAACCTGACGCTTCCCGCGAGCTACATCGTTGCTGCGACAGGAACCCTGCTGAATCCCGAGCTCGTGCTCACGCAACGCCAGCGAGTGCGTCTGACAGCGGCGCGCGCATCGGACACTACAGTCGCGATCATCACGGCTGCGGAAGCAGGGAAGCCCGAAACGCGCCCATCGCCGAAAGGCGAATGGCTCACATGGCATTACACCGCCGAACACGTGCGCGACTTCGCGTTTGCAGCGGGTCCCGAGCTACGCTGGGACGCGAGCAACTACGACGGAATTCTGATCGAGACGATGTACCGCCCTTCAGCGAAGCTGTGGGTTGAGTCGAACAAAGTCGCGCGCGCAGCGATTAAGTATTTCTCGGAGCAGTGGTTCAAATATCCGTACGCGCATGCGACGACGATCGAAGGTCCGATCGAAGGCATGGAGTATCCGATGCTGACGTTCGTGCCGAAGGGCGTGAGCCGCGAGGACTTGCAGTGGGTGATCTCGCACGAGTTCGGGCACGAGTGGTTCCCGATGGTCGTCGGCTCGAACGAGCGCCTCTACCCCTGGATGGATGAGGGCTTCAATACCTTCATAGACCTCGGTGGTGCGGCGAGCTATTTCAGAGGTACGCCGTACGGCGACACGATCGAGCTCGCGCCGCTGCACCAGCATCCGGCACACTCACACCCCGGCGATGAACAACCGCTGATCCAGCGTCCAATCGAGGGCAGAGACCTGTACTGGATGGCGTACTGGAAACCCGCGCTGATGATGCAGATGCTGCGCTACGAAGTGCTCGGAAAGGATCGCTTCGACCCCGCGTTCCGCGCCTATATCAAGGCGTGGGCGTACAAGCACCCGACGCCCGCGGATTTCTTCCGCGTAATGCGCGATCAATCCGGCGTCGACCTCGACTGGTTCTGGCGCGGGTGGGTCTACTCGACCGCACGCCTCGATCAATCCGTGGACTCAGTCACCACGCATGGTGACACGACGTTCATCAACCTCACGAACCGCAGCACGATGGTGATGCCCGCCGAGCTGAAGGTGACGTTCTCCGATAACACGACGGATATCGTGAAGCTACCCGTCGAGATGTGGAATCTCGGCAACCACTTCGCCTATCGGCTTACGAACGCGAAGCCAATAACCCGCGTTGATCTGGATCCACGCCAGGGACTGCCCGACATAGACCGCAGCAATAACGTTTGGACACGAAAATGAAACTGCTCATCCTGCTGCCAACCCCGTCAGGAAATCTGCAGGTCTGCTGATCGCACAACGGGCCAGGACCGCTCCGGGACGTGCGGAGCGGCGCTGATAACAGCTCGGACCTCTGGTAGTTAGCAGGGTTGTTCGCTCTCGTCTCGTGGTAGTACCGTGCTGTTGATTGGGCTCGGCTGCGCGAACGAGACCCGCACTGTCGACATTGCCACGCGCGACTGGAGCCAGAGACAACTGCAGTGGCGAGGCAACCAGAAGGACGATTCCGAGCAACACATCGCCAGGCTGGCGATGTCCATTGTGAACCGGGGCCTGGCCAAGGCCGCCTATCTCGAACCATGTCTGCATTTTATTCAACGAAACAGCAGGGATCGACGATCGAGGACCTTCTGACGCGTTCTCAATCCAGCCAAAAGACACCTCGAGGCTGAATCTGCACGACGGAGTCATGCCGGAAAAGATCGACCCGTTTCACCGTACGTTCGAAATGCCAGAGTTCAGAGGTCTGTTCTGGACCGATACTCCCAACGGGTCGATGAGCGGCAACTATTACATCAATGGAGCAGTCAACAAGAATGGTCTGATCCTGACGGTGGCGTTCGCAGAGTGGGCCAGCCAACTCAACGCGGATCCAGACACCACATTTCTATGTCTGGTTGGAAAGTCACAAAAACTGCACTGGAAGCGAAAAGGACATGACATCAGTAAGGTACGGCGATCGAAATCTGACGTGGTGCAACATCCTCTTGCCTGGAACTCCCGTGTACTGGAAGGACAGTGGCGGGGAAAGCCAGAAGGAAGTGGCCGATACGCTCCAACGTCGTGCCATTGACATGACCCCGATGAAATCGAATTAACCGCGGAAAACATGTTTGGTGTTTGCTGCGGTTAATTGGCTTTTTACTGCCTGCAGGGCTGCAGCGGATCCGGCTTCGCTTTATCGACAACGATGCGATGGTCGAGGTTCGCCACCCGCACCGCGATGTCGTAGACCAGCTGATCCACGTTCGCCATGTGATTGAAATCGATGAACTGCACTTCGTCGGTCACCTGGTGGTAGTCGCGATGCAGTCCCGTCGTGAAGAACGTCACCGGGATCCCGTAGCGCGCATACATGTAGTGATCGCTTCTGCAGTAGATGTTCTCCGGATGCCCGTTCGAATCGAGCGAGTAATCGAACTTGAACGGCGACTTACGCGCCGAGTTCACACTCTCAACCAGATCACCGAGCTCCGTCGACAGACGGCGTGATCCTACGAGCTGAAGGTAGTTCGGCCCGCCACCGGGGATGTCATCCGCGCCGCCCCGTCCCACCATGTCCATGTTCAGCTGCGCGACAATCGAATCCCGTGACACGGTGGGATTGTCCGTATAAAACCGTGACCCCAACAGCCCAAGCTCCTCGCCCGTATGCCAGACAAAGAGAATTGAGCGCTTCGGCTTCACGCCTGATTTCGCGAACGCTTCTGCAATCTCGAGCACCGACACCGAGCCCGAGCCGTCATCGTCTGCGCCGTTATTGATCGAGTCGAGCCGCGCCGCCGGGTAGAGCCGCCGGATGCTGTCCATGTTCACGCGGATGGCCGCGAGCTGTTCGCGCGCCGGCGTAAATGGCTGTTGTACCGGCAAATGGACGAACTGCGCCCGCACCGGCGCCCAGCGCCAGAAAATCAGTGAATGGCGCGAAAACGGCGCCGTCGACATTCAGATTGGCTGTTTGGGCCAGAGTGCGTGTCACGAGCGGGACGGCCTGGAAGTAGGTGCCGTTATCGCCGGCAGGCACAAGTCCCATCCGGCGCACTTGCGCCTCGATGTACGCGGTGCCCTTCATATTGCCGATCGAGCCGCCGCGCCGGCCGAGCATTGAGTCGTCGGCAAAAATGAGTAGTCGCTCCTTGAGGTCTGCCGCAGTGATCGCAGGCATCGTTGCATCGTTTTGCGATGGCATCGCGGTTTCGACCGCGCCACCGTGTGAACATGCGCCTGCGAGCATTGCCAGCGCGGTCACGCCGACCCAAGTCCGTACGCGTGCGTAGCTTCTCACGATTCCTCCGATCCAGGTTGCGAATTGGTCCGCAAAATCTTTCCCATCGCTTCGACAAACCGACCCCACGACGCGGTCTCTGCACCGAGTTGTCCACGTCCCCGTTCAGTGAGGCTGTACACCTTCGCGCGTCGGTTCGTCTCCGACAATCGCCACTCACCTTCGATCCAGCCCTGCTCTTCGAGGCGATGCAAAGCAGGGTACAAGGACCCCTGCCCAAGCTGAAAGGCATCACCCGTAATCTGCTGCGTCCAGCGCGCGATCGCGTACCCGTGCGCCGGTCCCCAGGAGAGCGTTTTGAGGATAAGCAAATCGAGGGTGCCCTGGAGGAGATCGAGGGCGGAGGACTTGGCCATAAGGGCTCCGAAGGAGACTGTAGTCTGTATGTCGACATGTCGATATCCGACATAGAAAGTGTAGTCAGGACAACGTGTCCCGGTCAATAATCTCCTGGGCCCGCACTTCGAATCTACTTGAAGTAGTTATAGCCAAGATGTTCCACAAGCAATACTTATATGCATTCACGAACAAATTGCATTGTTTCCGAACAAGCACGACAATTTGGCTGAAGCGCGAGAGTACAAAAAAGAAGAACATTCACCGCTGAGTCGCGGAGCTCGCAGAAGGCTCGCCGAGCACGTAACCGCTGCCTCCGCGAAACCTCCGCGTCCTCCGCGTCTCCGCCGTGAAAAAACGCACGGAACTGCCAAAAAGCCGGACTGAAACTTGACCGAAATTATCCCCGCGTGTACCTTCAACACATGGCCACTCAAGCAGGAATTTTGACCTCCCAAACAACGACGACGACGACGCCAATCGGCATGGGAGGCGGCGCGCGCGGGCGTTGGCATTGAGCTGAAACCAACGGAAGCAAGACGCGGCCTCTCGATGTGATCGAGGGCCGCTTTTTATTTTTTGCAGAGTTTTCCACAGCCCAAAGGGTGTGAGATGGCGGGTGAGAACATTAAGGTAAAGTTGCCGAATGGCGACGTGATGGAGATGCCGAAGGGGTCGACTCCCCATGATGTGGCGGAGAAGATCGGAGCCCGATTGGCGAAGGCAGCGCTCGGCGCGAAGGCGGACGGCAAGATGGTCGATCTGAACCGGCCGCTGGAAGGGGATACTGCGCTCGAGATCATCACGGAGAAGAGTCCCGAAGCGCTCGGCTTGCTGCGCCATTCGGCCGCGCACATCCTGGCTACGGCGGTTCGTAAGGTGAGGCCTGATGCGGGGATAGGCTTCGGCCCGTCCATCGATGACGGCTTCTATTACGACTTCCAGGTCAAGGAGCCGTTCACTCCCGAGGATCTCCAGAAAATCGAAAAGGAGATGGGAAACGTCATTGCCGCGAACGACTCGTTCGAGCGCCAGCAGGTGAACAAGGAGGAAGCCCGCAAGTTGTTTGCTGGCGACCCTTTGAAGATCGAGCGG
>JBBQYT010000099.1:0-7070 GCA_038208385.1 Longimicrobiales bacterium
ATTGTACCGCCGTGGAGTGTGAAGCCGTAACTGCAGTCAGCGCGATCCGGCACTCGTCACTGATCAATTGACACCAAAGCTGCCGCCGGGCAGCTTTGCCACCGAAGCCCAGGTGAAGTGTCCTGGCCAGAAGACCCCCGCACCAACGAGATCTATGTATCTGCATACGTTCGTGCTGCTTATGAGCATGCAGCAGCAGCCCGCGCAGGCGCCCGTTCAGCTAGCGCCGTCTCCGGTGGCGAGGCTCACGATTCAGCCCAACACGCGCACCATCACGGCAGGCGATACACTGCGCCTCACAGCCCAGCCAATGGACGCTTCCGGTAACCCCATCGCCAATGCGGAAATCCGTTTTCAGCGGGCGGGTGGCTACTTCGAGGGCACCGTCGAGTCGAATGGCCTGATTCGCTCTGGATCTACGGGAACGCTGCCGGTGGCAGTCGTCGTGAATGTCGCGGGCTCCAGGCCGTACGTGGAGCGCTTCGAGATTCACATGGTTCCAGGCGCTGCCGCGCGCGTCGAGGGCACAGATCAGCTTGCCCGCATGGTCGTGGGGCAGCGCTTCCACTTCGGGGCGCGCGCCTACTCGTCGACCGGCGATGACCGGTCGGACCCGATCTCGTGGAAGAGCCTCGCGCCTGCCATTCTGAAGGTGAACGGCGATGGTTTGGCGACGGCGACCGGAGCCGGCAAAGCTGTGCTCGTTGCGACGGCCGGCGGCGCGTCCGCGCAGATCAACGTGCAGGTGGTCGCAAATACGATCGCGTCGGTCGAGATCACGCCGGCCACTACGCAGGCACGGCAGGGTGATGTGATCCGCTTCAAGGCGACGCCAAAGACGGCAGCCGGAAAAGCAATTGAAGGCCTCACGCCGACATGGTCCTTCTCGCCCGGCCAGGGTGAGATCGGCGCCGACGGCGGCTTCGTCGGCTACAACCCGGGCGAATACACGATCACTGCGAATTTCGGCAGTCGCAGCGCTGATGCGACGGTGCGCCTGTCCGAGCGCGATGTGCGTCGCCCGCTGACGGTCATCAGCCGCGTGCCGCGCACGCTCTTCACGACGGAAGAAGTCTGGATCCATCAGAACGGCAAAGTCGCCTACCTCGGGTCGGGTGGTGGCGGCGACCGACTGTATGCAATCGACATCTCGAATCCATCGCATCCAGTCGTCACGGACAGCATCATCGCGAACACGCGGCGCGTGAACGACATGCAATCGACACCCGACGGCAAATTCCTGATATTTACACGCGAAGGCGCATCCGACCGCAAGAACGGCATTGTCATCGCATCGCTCGAAGATCCGCTGCATCCGAAAGTCATCTCCGAATTCACCGATGGTGTGACTGCTGGAGTGCATTCTGTTTTCGTTTACGACCAACCGAAGTACGGACGTCAAGTCTACATCACGAACGATGGCACGGGCGCGCTGCACGTCATCGACATCGGCGATCCGTATCATCCGAAGCAGATCGCCGAGTGGCGTACGCCGCGTCCTGACGCAGGCCGCTCACTGCACGACCTCGATATCCGCGACGGCATCGCATACCTCGCCTACTGGAATGATGGACTCGTCATGCTCGATGTCGGCAACGGCATCAAGGGCGGAAGCCCATCGAATCCGCAGTTCATCAGCCAGTACAAGTACGACCTGAACAAGATGTACAAGGATGTCGAAGACACATTCGGGCCCGGCTTTATCCGCGGCACGCACACGGCGTGGAAGTTCAAGAACTACGTCGTCATTGCGGACGAAGTATTTCCGAACGGCGCCGTGAAGGGCGCAAAGGATGCTTCGGCAGGACGCGCATACGGCCGTCTGCAGTTTGTAGACATCAGTGACATCACCAGGCCGAAGACCGTCGCGTGGTATGAGCCCGAATACGGCGGCGTGCACAACGTCTGGATTGCAGGTGACACGATGTACATCGGCGCATACAACGCAGGATTCCACGTGTTCGATGTGTCCGGCGAGATTCGCGGCGATCTGCGCGCGCAGGGTCGCGAGATGGCACACCTCAACACCGCCGACATGGACGGCAAGGTTCAGAACACGGCAATGACGTGGGGAGTCGTCGTTAATCCCAGGGATGGACTCGCCTATGTGAATGACATGTATAATGGGCTGTGGGTCGTACGATTGGAGCCGAAACGGCAGCCGGTTTTGCCGTAGGCGATTTAATGGCGACCTTTCGATTTTTGGGCGGCCCCGGTGTTGGCTAGCGGCTTGCAGGTGGGGTTCGGACGGAAAAGGAGACGACACACTCGGGCGGACATAAAGACATGCGCAGATCGTTCATCGGCGTTGCAGCAATACTGCTGTTTTCCAACAGCGTCGTCGCTCAGACGGCGGATAGCTCGACAGTCAATCTGCCGCCGTTTTTTACATGGCGTGACGGACTCCTCGCGGCGGCGTTCGTGGGCGGTACCATCGCCATGCGGCCGCTCGACAGGAAACTCGCGCAGGAGTTCACCAGCAAGGGCTTACAGGCGAACCACCTCGTCAACCGATTTGCGTGGGGCGTCGAATGGTTCGGGAAGCCACTGCCCGTCCTAATCGGCGGGACGTTGTACGCTGTGGGCCGGATCGGGAAGATGGAGCGCGTTGCCGACCTCGGACTCCACGGCACCGAAGCCCTCGCCATGGCGGGTGCGATCACCACGTCGATCAAACTGGTGGCCGGTCGCGCGCGCCCAAGAAAAAATCCCAACAACCCATCCGACTACAAGCTGTTCCGCGGGTTCACGAGCGGCGAATACACGTCATTCCCATCGGGACATACGACCGGGGCATTTGCAGCCGCGGCAGCGGTCACCGCCGAAGCCAACATGTGGTGGCCTGGCGCACGCTGGTATGTCGGGCCGGTGATGTTCACGGGCGCGAGCCTCGTCGGCCTGTCGCGCATGTATCACAACGGCCATTGGGCAAGCGATGTCATGGCTGGAGCGGCCATCGGGACGTTCAGCGGACTCAAGATCGTGCGGTACAACCACCGCCATCCGGAAAACCGGGTGAATCGGTGGCTGCTGAACTTCACGGTAGTGCCGGGAGCCGGCACCGTGTCCTATACGATCGTGCCCGACTTCACCGACCGCCGCCACTGACCACGGCAGGCCGCAACGCACTGAGGAAAATCTCAACCGACGAGTCTACAAGCCGGTCTTCATCGATCATAAGCATAGGGACGCTGCCGGCCCGCGGCTGCCACATGAGCTGAAGCAGAAGCCCCGAAACCAACAGCCGGGCCGCGACTTCGCCATCCGCATCCATCCTGAACTCACCCCTTCCCTGACCCTCCACCACCAGCAGCGCCACTAGATTCCAGATCCGGACCGGCCCCTCCGCCAGCCAGCGGTGATACATCTCCGGCACCTCGTGCGCGACATCCCGGATCAGGAGCCAATACAGGTCGCGATGCGCGCGATCCGCACCCAGGAACGCCTTCCGCACGATCAGCCGGATGCGCATCGAAACCGACCCCTGATTGTCGCGCAGAACCTCCTCGATCCGCCCAAACGCACGCGCCTGGTAATGATCGATGACGCCGAGAAGAAGCTCTTCCTTCGTGGCGAAGTAGTGATAAATCGTGCCCTTTGTGACGCCCGCCGCTTCGGCGACCTCCTCGAGACGGGCACTCCGATAGCCCTGTGCCGCAAAGACTTTCAGCGCCGCGTCGAGCAGCTCCTGCGGCCTGTCCTCCGGGCGACGCTCCCACTTCAATGCTTTTGCCAAATTCTCGAATTCCTCAGCTTTGAGGTTCAGCGGGCATCGTTTTCTCACAGAGTTCACTGAGAGGCACAGAGCCCACAGAGACTGAATAAACAATTTTCAAAAAAAACAAAAAAAAGAAAGCCGCCTTTTCACAAAATGAATCGGTCGACGATCTCTGTGGCCTCTGTGGCTCTCTGTGAACTCTGTGTGTGAAACCGATGCCGGCCAGCCAGAGAGCATCAGATGAACCTTAGTTTGACCAGAGCGAGACCAAGTATTATACTTGCGGGTATATTAATGCGCAACGATGGCCTTTGAACTGGCCCTATGGACTGGTTCTGTAGTCGTCTATTTGTTACTATCTGACGCTGTTTTTTGGCCTTAGGCCGGTTTATCGACCGACGGATTCAACAAGGCTGTATGGATAGATGAGTGCCACACTTGAGATCGGGGCTGGGGGGGAGCCTGCGGTAGCGCTGCCGATGCCTCGGCGCGGGGCTGAGCATAAGTATCTGATAGCGGCGGCGGTTGTGCTGGCGGCGCTCATGCAGGTGATCGACTCCTCGATTGTGAATGTGGCGCTGCCGGACATGATGGGGAATCTGGGAGCGAATCTCGATGAAATCGCCTGGGTTTCGACTGGCTACATCCTGGCCAACGTGATCGTGATTCCGCTGACGGGATTTCTCGGTGACCTTCTAGGCCGCAAGCGGTACTTCGTGGGATCGATCGTCCTCTTTACGGTGTCGAGTTTTTTCTGTGGTGCATCGCATTCACTCACTGCGCTGATTATCTGGCGCATCATCCAGGGACTTGGTGGTGGCGCGCTGATGACGGTATCGCAGGCGGTGTTGTTCGAGTCGTTTCCGTCTGAGGAGGCGGGCACTGCGATGGCGCTGTTTGGTCTCGGCGTGATGGTTGGTCCGACGATCGGGCCCACGCTCGGTGGCTGGCTGACGGACAATTATGGCTGGCCGTGGATTTTCTACATCAACATTCCGGTTGGTGTCGTTGCATCGATCATGATTGCGACGTACGTGCACGACCCGGTCGATCAGAAGAAGCCTTCGGCGATCGACTATCCGGGCATTGCGCTGCTAGCGCTGAGCGTGGGTGCGCTGCAGTTCGTGCTCGAGCATGGCCAGCGCGATGACTGGTTCGATTCGCGACGGATCATCGCCCTGACGATGATTGGCGTGGTCGGCGGGATGCTGCTGCTCTGGCGGGAGCTTACGACGGACCAACCTGCGATTGATTTTCGTGTATTGAAGCATCGACAAATGTGGGTGGGCACGCTGCTCGGCGTTGTGATGGGCGTGGGTCTTTATGCGATGTCGTTTACGCTGCCGGTGTTTCTGCAGAGTAATCTGCGCATGACGGCGCAGCAGACTGGAATCGTGCTGTTGCCGGGCGCGGTGGCAACTGCATTGTCGATGCTGATTGCCGGCCGGCTGTCGAATCGTGTCGATCCGCGCATCATCATTACGGCCGGCGCATTGCTGTTCGCGACGGCAGCATGGCAGCTGTCGCAGATCACTGGGCAAAGCGGGGCAACCGACTTCTTCATCCCGCTGATTCTGCGCGGACTCGGCCTCGGCTTCATGTTCGTGCCGCTGACGACGATTACGCTGGCGGAGCTGTCTCCGCACGAGCTACCGCAGGGAACGGGACTCTACAATTTCTTCCGTCAGCTTGGTGGATCGTTCGGCATCGCAGTGATCGCATCGCTCGTCGGGCGCTACACGACGCAGTATCGCGCAATGCTCGGCGAGCACCTCAGCATGACCGATCCAACGACGATCGGGCGCGTGCAAATGCTCGCGCGCGCAATGATGGCCAGGGGCGCGGATGCGATGTCGGCGCAGCGTGAGGCGTTTATGATGCTGGATCGGGAATTGTTCGGGCAGGCGAGTGTGCTTGCATACTCACGGATTTACGTGATTGCTGCGGCGTTGATTCTGACTTTGATTCCATTGTTGTTGCTGGTTCGGAAGACGAAGGGAGCTGCAGGAAGTCATTCAATCATGGAGTAAGGCCGGGAACTGCCGGGTCCGTGCCCGGTCAGTTACACGCCTCCGTTAAACGGCACGGCTTGTCATTTAAACTCCACCGTACCACTCATAACCTTGATCGCTCCAGTATCCTCCCGACCGTGTCGGCATGAAGACGATCTTCGTCAGGTACTTCGTGTTCTTGTACCCAAGCTTCACCGGCGAGTGCACGCGCGCCGGCGCGCCGTGATCCGGACCGAGGTAGTGTCCATCCATTGCGAAGGCGACGAGGGTCTGGGGATGCATTGCGCTCGCCATGTCCCAGCTCTCGTGGTAGCCATCGTCGAATGAGATGAAATCGACGTAGTGTGCATCGGGCGTCGCGTCGACGAATCTCGCGAGGTCGATCATGCGTACGCCGCTCCACTCCGCGACCGCAGTCCAGCCTTCTACGCAGTAGTGATCCACACGCTGTGTCATGCGCGGCATTTTCATCAGGTCCTGCAGTGTCAGCTTCACCGGGCGACGCACCGCGCCCGAAACTTCGAGCGCCCAAGGGCCGCGTATTTTTTCATCCCACACCGGCACGCGCTTCGATATGAAGTAGCGCGGGAACTCCTTGCCTGCGTTCTTTGCGTGTTTGGAGGCATGATCCATCGAGCGGTGTCGCATGAGCAGGCGCTCGAGGGATTCGTTCCTGCGCTCGGCGAATTGCAACAGTCGTTGTGCTGCTTTGGGGCCGTATGAATCGCATGCAGAGAGAAATGCGGAGCCCATGCCCGCAACGCTCAGTCGAATGAAGTCGCGACGGTCAAACATTTTTGGACTCCGACCCGGACTCGGGCTCAGGCTGGGCAATTGGCTCGGACGGCGGCTCGATAGGCTCCGATGTGGGCTCGGCAGCTACAGCTTCGCGAGACGGTGTGGGCCTCACGTCCAGCACGGGAGTCGGTGCGGGGGCAACCACCAGATCTGCCTTCGGGGCAACGACAAGCGCAACGTGTTTGCGGCGTCCGAACGAGAACGGGCGCGCGTTGCGTGCTTCGGGTGATTTGGTTTCGTCGTAGTTGCCGGTGATGATGGATGGCAATGAGTACGGGTCTACCGCGAACACCATGAAGATGTGGCCGAGGGCGAGGCTGACGAGCGCGAGCATGGCCATGAAGTGCCAGTAGCGCGCCCACACGTAGCCGCCGAACAGCTGTGTGAGTGGGCGCAGCTGCACGGGTTTCCAGACTGCAATGCCGGTCACTACGGTGAGAATGCCGATCAACGGCATTGTGAAATACGCGCTCTTCTGCAGGGCGTTGTGTTTTCCCTGCGCGGGGTGTGTCGGTGACAGGCGCAGGTAGAAACGGATCATC
>JBBQYT010000100.1:0-7048 GCA_038208385.1 Longimicrobiales bacterium
TCTCGGACCCTCGGACGGCATGGATGGTAGGAAACAGTGTCCGCAGTGACATCAATCCTGCCCTGGCCGCCGGCTCGAACGCCATCCTCGTAGAGGTTGGTACCAATTGGGTCCACGAACGCGCGGAGCCCATCACGGATGATTTTGTGCGCGTGAGCTCGTTTTCACACGCCGTCGAATACTTGCTCGCACTACCGGAGCGCGGAGACCAGTCATGCAAGTGAAGCTCGCTGTCGTCGCGGATTACGCGAACGTCAGCTCTGAAGGGAAGCTCAACATTCTCGGGATCTTCGATCGCATCAACGTCAGCGATCTGCCGGCAGCGCACCCGCAGATGCATTTGATCCTGCGGCTCGAGGCACACTCCGCAGAGCGGGATCGGCCTCACAAGATCGAGATTCGCCTGCACGATCCTGACGGCCAGACAATCTTCGAGCTGGCGGGTGAAATCGTCCCGCGCGGGGAATCCGGCCAGGCGATCGTGAGCAACCAGATTCTGACGATCAACAACATGGCTATCGCAAAAGTCGGCGAGTACACGTTCATTGTATTTGTCGACAACGACCTGAAGGCCGAAGTGCCTCTATCCGTCGTATTCGCCGAAGCGGAGCAAACCGAGGAGCACCTTCCTGCGGAGTAACACGCCGGCGACCCCTGCATCGAAAAGGCAACATGCTGGAAGAAATCAAACTGAAGATCTCATCAGAGCTCGAAAAGCTAATGCACGAGCTGCAGGTGACACTGCCCATTGTCATCCGCAAAGCCGTTGAGCTGGGCGATCTGCGCGAGAACGCGGAGTACAAGTCTGCGCTCGAGCGCCAGCAATTCGTGCAGGCACGTCTCAACCACTTGTCGCAGCGACTCCAGGAGCTGTCCAAGATCGACATCAGTAACATCCCGGATGACCGCGTTGGCTTCGGCTCGAAGGTGACCGTGAAAGATCCAAAGACCGGCCACATCGACATCTACACCATCGCCGCAGGCGACTACATCGATCTCGATGCGGGCCAGATCTCCATGGCATCGCCAATTGGACGGGCGCTGATGGGCCGAAAACTGCAGGAGGAAGTAGTCGTCAACCTGCCGGCTGGAGAGCGCCGGTACGTCGTCACGGAACTGGTGACGCTTCCCGAAATGTTGAAATGAGCTGAAGTCATGCATTCGATAGACACGCGCAGCGCCCGCCTGCTCGCGCTTCCCGCCCTGCTGTTCCTGGCAGCGTGTTCGCAAAAAGACTCGAAGACGACATCGGAGACTACGACGAGGACGGCTGCAGCACCCGCGGCGACAGCCGATGCGGCCAAGCCATCGGAGACTGCCGTCTCCGATGCCCCCTCAGCGGCCGCTAATGCGCCCACAACGTCGACGAGCGCCGGCGCCGCCAATGAGATGGGTCGTATCCCGATCCTCGAGTATCACCTCATTGGCGGCCCTGCAGACGGACCGTACGACAGGCCGCTCGAAAAATTCAAGCAGGACCTCGAGATGCTGTACTCCAAGGGGTTCCGCCCCGTTTCGGTCTCACAGGTCATCGACAAAAAGATCGACCTGCCGGCCGGCCTGTCCCCCGTCGTCTTCACGTTCGACGATGCCTCGCCCAGCCAGTTCCGCTATCTCGAGCAGAACGGCAACCTGGTGATCGATCCCACCAGCGCGGTTGGCGTTTGGCTCGATTTTCAGAAGAAGCACCCGGACTGGAAGAACAACGCCGTTTTCTGTCTGTTGCCCGGCGCGTCTGCGGGTCACGCATTCTTTGGCGAGAAGAACATTGAAGGGCAGAAGTCCGCGTGGCGATTGCCGAAGGTGAAGTGGCTCCACGACAACGGATTCGAGCTGTGCGATCACACGCTCTGGCACGCAAACCTGTCCAAGTACAGCGACGCTGTCGTGCAGGAGCAGATCGCTCGCGGCGTGCTTGCCATCGATTCAGCAGTGCCCGGCATCAAGATTCGCACGTTTGCATTGCCACTCGGCGTATGGCCGAAGAACCACACGCTCGCACACACCGGTTCATGGACCGATCCAAAGAGCGGCAAGACGATCAACTACAAGTTCGATGCAGTGCTGCTCGTCGCAGACAGCCCGATCCCGAGCCCGTACGATCCGAAGTTTGATCCGTACGCACTACAGCGCGTGATTGTATTCGGCCAGGCGTTGCCGAACGCGATCGACAGGCTCCAGAAAGCCGGCAACCTGTACATCTCCGACGGCAACCCGAACACAATCGCGAAGCCTGCGCCCAAGGTTGCGGCGCAGAAGAGCTGAACGGCAGCGATTAGCGATTAGCGATTAGCGATTAGTGCATTCGACGCTACTAAGGACGCCCGGTGCTTTGCCAAGCAGCCGGGCGTTTCTACGTTCGTGGTGAGTGATTCGTCGTGATCAACTAATCGCTAATCGCTAATCGCTGCAGTTCCTAAGCGTCCCCAGTACGCCCTCGGCAACACGATCCGCAAGCGCCATGACCGTTAAGTACGGATTGATCTCGAGCGAGTCCGGAAACAGCGCTGAGTCTGCAACGCGCAGCCACGGTGCACCGTGCACGCGGCCCCAACCGTCCGTTACGGAATCACTCGCATCGCGTCCCATGCCGCACCCACCCATCAGGTGCGCTGCCGACACGCTCGTTTTGCCCGGCTTGAAGTGCCGTTCCTGAATCAATTCTTCCAGGCGATGAGAATCGCGCGAATCAATCAGCGGTGGATTTGCCGAGGGTGCGTGTACGCGCAACGCTCCCGCACCAAAGAAGATCTTTGCCGATGCACGTGTCGCGCGCACCATTGATTCGATTACTTCGCGCGTGAAATCGTAGTGCACGACCGGACGCCCTGCGCCATCGACATCGATTCGATTGCCCGGCGTGCGCTTGTCCGACGCGAGTACGAGGATCATTTGCAGTCGCGGGAACGCCTGCATTAACGCGCTGTGGGGTTCACCGAAGCCCGTAAGATTCTTTGCGGTCGTGAACGGGAAGTACATGCATGTTTCCAGCACGTAGCCTTCCGCTTCTGAACGATCGACGAAGAAGCTTTTGGGATGCCCGACATCGTTCGTGATTGCGTGCGGATGTTCACCAACCAGTATGTGCGCCGGATGACAGGTGAAGTTCTCGCCCAGCTTTGGTAATTGTTTGCGGAAGCCCGAGCGCAACAACAGCGCAGTCGATCCGATCGAGCCGCCGGCCAGAATGATCGTGGACGCACGTATCTGGTAGTCGCCGGAGGGCCATTCTGATTGCGCGCCCTTTTCGCCAGGCGATTTGTCGTGTACGCGCACGCGCAACGAGTGGTCTTCGACGAGCAAAACCTCTGCACGCGTCACGACTTCAACACCGGCACGCTCTGCATTCGGTAATTGCACGCGGTTCGTTCCCTGCTTCGCCGCATTTGGACAACCGAGATTGCACAGGCTCGAGCCCTGGCAGCCTTTCAGATTCAACGGGAATTGCTCGGCATGATAACCCGCGGCACGACAGCCCTGCACGAAGAGATTGTTGTTGTCGTTCAGAAGCTCGGCCGGGAGATAGTGCACGTTGTTCTGCTGCATGTACGTTCGCGAGCGGCGCTCGACATCCGCAAACGTAAGTCCAGGCACATTCCACTTCGCGATCACGCGCTCCGGCGCGATCAAGCTCGTGCCCGTATAGACGACAGTCGAGCCGCCGTACGATCTCCCGAATGCCAGCGTCATCGTGCCCTGCGCCGTGAGAAAGCCGCCGGACTCCTCGTACAGTGCCGATGACATGTCCAGCTCTGTGCCTGTGAACTCATCATCCCGCAGGCGCGGGCCCTGCTCGAACAGGACGACCGACAGTCCCTGACTCACGAGCACGCTGAGCGCCTGTGCGACTGTCCCGCCGCCCGCTCCCGAGCCCACGATCGCAACATCATACGTACGTGTGTTCATGTGCGCGCCGCCCAGCCGCGCGGGTCTGCCCGGTAGCCGATCGCATTGCGTGCAGATGGACGCGCGTAGTAGCCCATCAGGATGAGTGTGCGGAGACCCCAGAAGCCCCGTCGAAGCAGCTGCACGCGTGAGTCTTGCAGCGCGCTGAGAAACCCGACCCGTCGCATGGGATCGAGTCCTGCGAACGTGCGGCCGTAGCGCACGACAGGCATCAGGGCGATAGCGCGCAGCAGGCCGCGCAGCTGGCGTTTCATGCGCGGAGGTCGGGTCGACAGCGCCCGCTCGACGATTGCTTCGACATCGGCCCACGCAGCGTCATTGAGTGCATCCGCCTCGGGTACAACACAGCGCGCGACGAGTCGAAACGTCGACCGAACCGGTGCCAATACGGATCCTTTGTTCAACGCGATGAATTCCTTTGTCACCGGTATCCCGGCGCCTGCCACACTCGCGTGGCGCCGGATCCTGCAAGATAGTGTACATCAGAATGCGCATGGGAGGGTTCAATTCAATTCAGGGGATGCTTGAATGATTCAGGCAGTTTTGTTCGACCTCGACGGGACACTCATCGACACCCACCGGCTGTACTTCGAGTGCTACCGTCGGGCGCTCCACGACGTCTTTGGGAGAAGGCTCACGGACGCAGAGCTGATTGAAATGCACAAGGGCAGGATATCCGAGCTCGGACTTCTGGAGCGGGCGTTCCCCCCCGATCAGCTGCAAGCGGGCCTCGAGCGTTTCTACGCCGACTACAGCGCATTGCATGAAAGTCACTTCGAGGGAGTCTACGATGGCGTAGTGGAGCTGTTGAGCGGTTTGCGAAGTGCCGGTCGCCGGATTGGAATCGTCACAGGCAAAAGCCGGCGCGCGTGGGAGCTGAGCTGCACGCACATAGAGCTCGGTGAATTCGACGCCTACGTCTTTGATGACGATGTCGCGGAGCCGAAGCCCGATCCGGAAGGAATTCTGCGCGCTCTTAAGGCGCTCGATCTGGATTCGGCTGAGACCTGTTATGTAGGCGATGGCCGGGGCGACATGCTGGCTGCGAGTGCAGCAGGCGCACTGCCGATTGCCGCCCTGTGGTCCAGGGAGCCGACCGACCGAGCTGCATTCGCTGCATTCACTGCTGGCCACGGCGGTATTGCAGCCGCCACTCCAGCTGAGCTGCTGAAGGTTCTCACCGTGTAAGCAACGGGCTTTTTAGAAAACCAATGCATGTGAAAAGGGCCCCGTCTTTCGACGGAGCCCTTTTCTACAGCGTTACTGCGTGTTGCTTAGGTGTTGCTGACCGTGATCGGCACACCATTCGATACGAGGCCGCTTCCCGCTGCGTCCACGCCGATTGCGAACGTGTTGTACGTGTTCGCCGCCAAGCCGTTCGGCGTCCACGTGAGCGTGTAGCTCCATGTGCGCTGACCGGTGATCGTGTTGTCAGTCACTGAAACAGTGCCCTGACCAAGCAGGATCGTGCTACCCGAAGCGTCGTTGTAGTAGAAATTCACGCGCTGGAACGGGTTGTTGAAGACCGACGCAGGTCCAACTGCCTTGGCAGTCATGACGGTGCTCAACGGATTGACGCAGTTTGCAGGCGTCGTGTTGTTGCAGACCGTCGCGTTGCTGGCGGTCAGCATGAACGACTGCAGCTGCGGGTTGCTCGTGTTGAACGACGGGAAGCCAGCCGGTGAGCCAGCTGCCACGTTCGGCGAAATGTTCTGCGTCTGTGTCGGCGCAGTATTACCCGCCACGTCCATCACGTCGAGGTTCACTGCCGTTGCCGGCTGCACCGCGTTGCTCGGTGTGCCGATACCGGTCGTGGACTCGATCGAACGAATGAACGACGGATCCGTGAACGGCACCGAAGCAGTCGTCGTGAAGACGTCAGCTCCGAATGTGCCCAAGGTCACCGACGGGAACAGCAGCTTCGGAATGAATGCACCGTAGCTCTCGGACGGAATTGCTGAGCCGAGGTCCAGGTTATCCGTTGCTGTTGCCGAGAACGTCACCGACTGGTTTCCACCAATCGTCGACGGAGCAACGATACCACCCACTGCCGGCGCCGTGACGTCGCGCAATGCGACACGCGAACCGAACGAGCAGGTGTTGCCGGCCACGTCATTGACTGTGCCGTTGTACGTCACATAACGCTCGGTTGCTGCGCCACCGTTGAACATGTCGGCGAACTGCGCGCCGGCCACCGGTACCGCTGAACCCGCGCTACGAACGCCGACGCATGCCGGTGCCGTGCCCGTGCCGATGATGCAGGTGCTGGCCGTTGCTGTCTGGCCCAGCTCCGTACGAACGACCGGCAATGTCGGGAAGCCGGAAGGACCAGCCGGCGGTGTGGCCGAGTCACTGAATGAGACCGCAAACTGCTGCGTCAATTCAGGTGTCACGACTGTCGCCGGGAACTTCTCGTTCGCCACCACAACCGATGCATCCGGTGTGTTGACGTAGGCGCAGGTCGGGGCCGTGATATCGACACCGAATGTCTGCACGCCAGCCGTCGTTGCCGCTACAACCGTGTTGCCAGGTGTGGTCGAAGCGAAACGCGTGCTGGAGTTGCCCAATGCATCCTTCGTGGTGACTGATGCGACGTCATTGCCGCTCGTCGCTGTCTCATCAGCCGCCGTGAACGACGTGCCAAGAGCGGTCGTGCCGGCCGCACCACCCGCAAATGTCCGGGTCTGCGAGTCGACGCCGTAGTCTACGCCCGTGTAGCCAGCCGAGACCGTCGCCGGGTTGTTGATGTAGCACGAAGTGTTCGGCGCGCAGCCCAGTGTCGCAGGCGTGATGTCGAAGTTCGTGACACGCGGTGCCAGGTTGTCCAGGCGGAGCTGGTTGCCCGTTACGAGCTGGCCAGTGACCGGATTGACGACCGTGAAGCCATTGCCGCAGGTGACGAGCACGCCGCCGATAACCGTCGGGTTCTGCGGGTTCGTCGCCGGGTTCGGGTTGACGCAGACCGGGCCAGGCTGGCCGGCCGATGTCACCGAGTTGACGCCAACGTTCACCACGTCCTCGACGCCCGCTACACCATTGCCGCCCGTAGCTGTCGAAGTCGCTGTGTTCGCCTTCGGGAACGTGACGGTCATGACACCGTTCGTGCCCAGCGTGCTCGTGGTCTGAACTGCGGTAACCGCTG
>JBBQYT010000101.1:0-6975 GCA_038208385.1 Longimicrobiales bacterium
GCAAACCCGCCTACCAACCCGTGCTCAGGCTTATCCCTGAGCCGTGTAACTTGAGGGGGGCTTTTCGGCCGGGGGTTTTGTAATGGGGTTTGTGGGGGGTGGGTGGGGGGTGGTGTGTGCGAGTAACTACAACGGCTTTACACGCACACCCACCCACAACTCACCACCCACAACGCTTTCTTGTTATTCAGAGCGTAGCGCTAACGCTGGATCGATGCGGGTCGCGCGCCATGTCGGCAGCATGCTTGCAGTCAGCGCGGTTGTAAACAGCAAAACGATTACGGCAACGAATGTGATTGGGTCTGCAGTGCTCACCTGGTACAGGAACGCCTTCATCAGCTGCGTGGTTGCGAGCGCTCCGAAAACTCCCACGAGTGCTCCCAGAGCAACGGGCTCCATCGTATCCCGCAACACGAGTTCAATCACCCCGTCGGTCGGCGCGCCGAGAGCAATGCGCACGCCGATTTCGCGTGTTCTTTGCGCGACTGTGTAGGACAGCACGCCGTAAATGCCGATTGCGGCGAGCAGCAGTGCAACTACGCCGAATGCGGCAAGCACGATCATGATGAACCTGCGGTCGGCGAGGGATCTGTCGACGATGTCGTTCAGCGTCTCCATGTGCAGTGGCACGCTCGCGTCGACGGCGCGCAGTCGCTCGCGCACTGTGTTGGCAAGCGCAGCGTCGGACAGGAGGCCTCGGACGACAAACGATGCGTAGCCGGCGCGCTCCGGCCGTTGGCGATACGGCACGAATGTCTCCGGTGGCGTTGCACGTGTGAGGCTCGTGCTGTGAACGTCAGCAACCACGCCGACAATGCTCATCCAGATGTCACGGTGGTCGTCCATACCGAGCACGCGCAGGCGACGTCCGATCGGGTCCACACCTGGCCACATCGTCTTTGCGAGCGTCTGGTTGATGACCGCTACGTGGGCAACGGTCGAGTCGTCCGCTTCGCTCAACTCACGCCCGGCCACGAGCGGTATCTGCATGTTCCTGAAATAGTTGGGACTCACGATCCGGTAGTCCGTGTACTCCTGCCCGGCGGAATTGTCGGCAATCTCCATGCGCGAGCCGAAGCCACCGCGTGCGAGCGGAACGATGTTGATGAATGCAGCGCTCGTGATGCCGGGAGTGGTATTGAGCGATGAAAGCGCTGCATCGAAATAGCTCCTGATCGATGTGCCCGTCTCATACTTCGTCTCGGGCAATGCAATGTTCACGACAAGCGTTCCGCTCGAGTTGAAACCTGGATCCTGCGCGAGAATCACCCGAAAGCTTCGGATCACGAGTCCGGACCCGACCAGCAGCACGACAGCGAGCGCGACTTCTGCGGCAACGAGCGCGCGCCGCGCGCCACGCCGGTCCGCTGTTGCGCCACGCATACCGCCGCGCGCGATTGCAGCGCGCAAATCGGCGCCGGCGACCTGTAGCGCCGGCAGAATTCCAGTGATGACACCAGTGAGCAGGGAGAGTGCGATCGCGAAAGCGAGAACGCCTGCATTGAGCTCCACGCCGGCTGCGCGCGGAAGCGAATGCGGGCTGAGTGACAACAGCACGCGCATAAGCGCCATCGTGACAAAGAGCCCTGCGGCGCCACCTGCGACCGACAACAGCACACTCTCCGTCAGCAATTGACGGACGAGTCGCGCGCGACCTGCGCCGAGCATGGTACGAATGGCCATCTCGCGCGCGCGGTCTGCGCCGCGGGCGAGGCTCGCGCTGCTGAGGTTGACGCAGACGACAAGCAGCACAAAGAAAACCGCACCAAGCAACAATTGCAGATAGCGCTGCACTGGCCCGACGAGGTCATCGCGTAGCGGAATTACGGTGGCAGCCAGCGCATCGGTGCCGGTGGGAAACTGCTGTTGGATGCGTGCTGCGATCGCACTCAGCTCGACCTGCGCCTGTGCAGGCGTGACGCCGGCCACAAGCAGTGCGAGCGCATCATCATTGTGCGAGGCGCGACCCATGCCGGTGTTCTGCGGCTCGATCGGAATCCATACCTGCGCGTGCTCGGGATACTCGAACGTTGGCGGCATCACACCGACAACGCGGTAGTCCATTCCCCACGTTTGCAGATGTAGCGAGCCGAGATCGCGCGAGGCGCCGAGATGTTGTTTCCAGAATGCGTGGCTCACTACTGCGACAGGCACGCCGCCTTCGCGACTCTCTTCCGGCAGAAAGACGCGGCCCAGCTCAGGCGCCGCGCCGAGAAGCCGGAAAAAGTCGCGCGAAGCGGCAAACACCTGCGCGCGCATCGGCTCGGCGAGTCCCAGCAATGTTGATTCGCCGCCGCGGTACGTCGCCATCCCGTCGAAGCTGCGGCTCTGCGCGCGCCAGTCCTCCATGTTCGGAGCCGACACAGACGCCTTCGGCGAACGCTCGGTGCGCTCGTACAGCGAGACCAGTCGTTCGGGATGCGGGAACGGCAGAGGTCGCAACAGAACCGCGTCGACGATGCTGTAGACGGCCGTCGTCGCGCCAATGCCGAGCGCGAGCGTGAGGATCCCTACGCTCGTGAATGCAGGCGCGCGACGCAGCGAGCGCATCGCGTAGCGGGAATCCCGCAACACGTTTTCGATGAACGTCGACATTCGATTGGTCTCCGACCCGGGTGCGGGGTTGTTGAAGCCGGTCAGGAAGATGGGACAGACTGCAGGCCGAAAAGGTTGGCTAGCCGAGTCTCGCGAGGAATTTTTGCATCTGTTCGGACCCGACGCAGAAATCGCCGATCGGACCATGCCAGACGCCGTGCCAGTCGGAGCCGCCAGTCGGGATGAGATTCAGCCGGTCCGTGAGTGCGAGGAGGCTCGCGCGTTCGTCGGGCGTGTTGCGCGGGCGGAAGCACTCGATGCCGTCGATGCCCCACGCCGTGAAGTGGTCGATCTCGCGGCGCAGCACATCCGCGGGCGGGTGCGCCCAGACGGCAATACCACCTGCGTTGTGGATGAGGTCGATCGCTTCGCGCGGAGTCATGAGCTCAATGGGCAGGCAGGCGGGCCCACCGTCGCCCAGGTAGCGATCGAACGCCTCGCCGAAGGTTTGGACATGTCCGCGCTTCAGCAGCGCCTGGGCGAGGTGTGGACGGCCCAGATTGACGGGCTGCTTTCCAGCCGTAGCGAGAACGTCTTCGTACGAGACGGTTACGCCGAGCGCTGCGAGCCGCTCGATCATGCCACGAATGCGGTCGCCCCGGCGTGCGCGTGCGTGCAGCGTGTAATTACGAATGGCTTCGGCTTCGTATTCTATGCCGTAGCCGAGAATGTGCAGGTCGAGGCCGGCGAACGTGCTGGAGACTTCGATGCCGGGGATGATGCGCAGCCGATCGCCAGCAGCATCCAGTGCCGGACGCACGCCATCTGCGGTGTCATGATCCGTGATTGAAATTACGTCGAGTTTGCCGGCGATTGCAGCGGCGACGAGTGCGTCCGGGGCGAGGCTTCCGTCCGATGCACTCGTGTGCAAATGCAGGTCGAGGCGCAGCAGTGATGCGTTCACAAAATGACTGTTTCTCGTAAAACCGAAAAAAAGCCGGCCAGGCCCGTTTGCGCGGACCGGCCGGCGTTTGGCGAAACCGCGAGTACTACTGGCGTGTCGATGCGCGCTCGCTCAGAACAGTCACGGTGTTCTCGAACACCTGCATAAAGCCGCCCGAAACCGTGAACTGCTGCGATCCACCGCCCGCACCTTCCACCCGGAGTGGTCCTTCTCCGAGCAATACGAGCATTGGAGCGTGATTCGGCAGAATGCCAACCTGACCGTCCCAGGCGGGCGCCACAACCATGTCCGCTACGCCCTCGAAGATCGTGCTCTCGGGGCTTATGATTGAAACCGTGAGGCGAGCAGCCGCCATTAGCTGGCCTTCTCGTGTTTCTTGGCGTTCTCGAGCAGATCATCGATTCCGCCGATCATGTAGAACGCCTGCTCGGGCAGGTGGTCGAATTCGCCTGCAGAAACGCGCTCGAACGCTTCGATCGTGTCCTCGAGCTTCACGTATTTACCAGGTGTCCCGGTGAACTGTTCCGCGACGAAGAAAGGCTGCGACAGGAAGCGCTGAATACGGCGTGCGCGGCCCACGACGATCTTGTCTTCCTCGGACAATTCGTCCATGCCGAGAATCGCGATGATGTCCTGCAGTTCCTTGTAGCGCTGCAGAATTCGCTGCACTTCGGTTGCGACCTTGTAGTGCCGCTCGCCAATGAAGTTCGCGTCCATGATGCGCGATGTCGAGTCGAGCGGATCCACGGCCGGATAAATTCCGATCTGTGTCAGTGCGCGCGACAGCGTCGTCGTTGCGTCGAGGTGGGCGAACGCAGTTGCAGGCGCCGGGTCCGTGAGGTCATCCGCGGGGACGTAAATCGCCTGCACGGAAGTGATCGAGCCATCGCGCGTCGAGGTGATACGCTCCTGCAGGTCACCCATCTCGGTGCCGAGCGTGGGCTGATACCCTACGGCCGACGGCATACGGCCCAGCAGCGCCGATACTTCCGACCCTGCCTGCGTGAAGCGGAAGATGTTGTCGATGAACAGCAGCACGTCCTGCTTGTCCACGTCGCGGAAATATTCTGCGATCGTGAGGCCTGTAAGACCGACGCGCATACGAGCGCCCGGCGGCTCGTTCATCTGCCCGAAAACGAGCGCCGTCGAAGCGAGCACGCCCGACTCTTTCATTTCGACCCACAGGTCGTTGCCTTCACGTGTGCGCTCGCCGACGCCGGTGAACACCGACTTGCCGCCGTGCTCGGACGCGATGTTGCGGATCAGCTCCTGGATGATGACGGTCTTGCCTACACCGGCGCCGCCGAACAGACCCGTCTTGCCGCCCTTTACATACGGAGCAATCAGGTCGATGACCTTGATGCCCGTCTCGAAGATTTCCGTCTTAGGCTCGAGCGATGTGAACTTCGGCGCGGCGCGATGGATCGGCCAACGCTCTGCATCCGCCGGTATCGGCTCGCCTTCGTCTACCGGGTTGCCCAGCACGTTCAGAATGCGACCGAGCGCAACCTGTCCAACCGGCACCGAGATCGCGGCGCCGGTATCGGTTACGACCATCCCGCGCACCACGCCATCCGTAGCGGACATTGCGACGGCACGCACCTGGCCACGTCCGATGTGCTGCTGCACTTCGCACGTCAGATCGACATCCGGGCCGCCATTCTCGCCCTTCTGCTTCACCTCGAGTGCGTTATAGATGTCCGGCAGATCCTCAGCATCGAACTCTGCGTCGATGACCGGACCAATGACCTGAACGACTTTCCCCGTGCGTTGCGCCATTTGTATCCTCTCTATGTGCGCCGACAATCGTGCTCTGTGCTGGTTTTGTTTCACCGCGTCGCCGCGTCGCCCGCTCGCCGCGTCGCGTTTTACTCCAGGGCCGCCGCGCCACCCACGATCTCAGCGATTTCCTGCGTGATCTGAGACTGGCGCGCGCGGTTGTACGTGAGCCGCAGATGGTCGAGCAGCTCGCCTGCATTGTCCGTTGCATTCTTCATTGCCGTCCGGCGCGCACCCTGCTCCGCCGCGGCCGTCTCGACGAGTGCGCGATACACGCTGTTGCGCACATACAGCGGCAGAATGCGATTCAGCAGCTCGTCCGCCGATGGCGACAGAATGTAGTTTGCGACCCAGTGATGCTCGCCGGATGCCGACGCCTCTTCCGTCTTTTCCGCGGGTGCTTCGACGGGCAATACCTGCATGACAGCGGGCGGCGTCGACAGCGCAGACTTGAACTGCGCGTAAACCACGTAGACTGCGTCGAGCTGGCCAGTGATGAACTTGTCGACGAGCGGCTGCACCAGCTCCGTCGCATCCTCTACGGACGGGTAATCGCTGATGTCCGTGCGTGATGACGCGATGTTCTCTTTGCGGAACTTGAAGTAGCTGGTGCCTTTCCTGCCCGTCAGGTGCAGCTCGACTTCGGTGCCTTCGCCCCGCAGCTTCGCGAGCAGTGTGCGCGTTTCGCGGATGATGTTGATGTTGAAGCCGCCCGCCAGTCCGCGATTCGAGCTGAGCATCAGCACCGCTGCCCGGCGAATCTGCCTGGGCTCACGCAGCAGCGGGTAATTCTCGCGCAGCTCGGGATCGAGCAGCTTGCCAATGACTTCGGTCAGCCGCTGCGCGTACGGACGCGCCGCACGCACGCGATCGCTCGTGCGCTTCAACTTCGACGTAGAGACCATCTCCATCGTCTTGGTGATCTGGCGAGTCTTCTCCGTCGCGCGGATGCGACTCTTCAGCTCACGGGTCTTAGCCATCGTTAATGCGCCGGTTTAGCGGGGGACGCCGGCTTCTCGGCCGGCTTTTCAGCGGCGGCCTTGTCCGGCTGGCTCGCAAGGAACTGCTGCTTGAAGGCTTCAACGGCCTTGGTAAGCTCGGCCTCAGCCTCTTTCGGCAGCTGCTTCGTCGTACGAATCGACTCGCCGATCTTCGGCTGCTGTGCGCGCATGTACTCGTGGAAGCCGTTCTCGAACTCGCGGATTTTCTCGACCGGAATATCGTCGAGCAATCCATTCGTTACGGCGTAAATGATCATGATCTGGTTTTCGACCGGCATCGGCGAGTACTGCGGCTGCTTGAGCACTTCCACAGTGCGCACGCCACGCGCGAGCTGCTTCTGCGTTGCTGCGTCGAGGTCCGATCCGAATCCTGCGAAGGCCTCGAGCTCGCGATACTGCGCCAGGTCGAGGCGCAGACGACCCGCAACCTGACGCATGGCTTTAATTTGCGCACTGCTGCCTACGCGCGACACCGAAATACCCACGTTCATGGCAGGACGAACACCCGAGTAGAACAACTCCGTCTCGAGGAAGATCTGTCCGTCCGTGATCGAGATCACGTTTGTCGGGATGTAGGCCGAAACGTCGTTGGCCTGCGTCTCGATGATCGGGAACGCCGTAATCGAGCCGCCGCCGAACTCCGGGGCGAGCCGCGCAGCGCGTTCCAGCAGACGGCTATGTAGGTAGAAGACATCG
>JBBQYT010000102.1:0-6920 GCA_038208385.1 Longimicrobiales bacterium
ATCGCGCGTCGTACCGTCGCAAAGTATCGCGACCAGCTCGGGATTCTGTCGGCCCGTATGCGGAAGCGTGTTTGAACGCGGACCACGGATCACGCTTGCATTCAGCAGCTATAACCCAATAAATGGAATCATCTCTGCCAGCGACGTCGCGCTCAGAAATTGTCCTCCCGGAATCCGTGAGGCGCAACTTTGCAGTCATTGTTCCCGCCTTCAATGAAGCCGAGAACATGGCGGATCTCGTCCGCGAGATGCGCTCCACCTTCGAGCGCTTCGACCTCGCCGGCGAGGTTGTGCTCGTGGATGATGGATCGACGGATGGCACCGCTGCGACAGCCGAGCGCGAAGCCGCCGGCTGGCCCGCATTCAAAGTCGTCTCCCACCGGCGCAACTTCGGCAAGACCGAAGCATTGCTCTCCGCCGCAGAAGCCACCGACGCGACATACCTGATCCTGTTCGACGCGGATCTCCAGCACGCAACCGATGAGATTCCGCGCTTCCTCGAAAAACTGGCCGAAGGCTGGGACATCGTCACCGGACGCAAGCTCGGTCACTACGAGAAGCGACTCGTTTCGCGCGCCTACAACGCGCTGAACAACAAGCTGTTCGATGTGCCGGTGTCGGACCTCAATTCGATGAAGGCCTTCCGACGTGAAATTCTCGACGAAGTATTTCTGCGCCACGACTGGCATCGCTTCTTTGTCGTTCTCGCGTACGCGCGCGGCTTTTCGGCGACGGAGATCGACATCACGCTGCTGCCGCGCCGCCACGGCGTCTCCAAGTATTCCGGACGCGGCCGCATCATCGTCGGACTGCTCGACCTGATCTCCGTTGCCTTCTTTTTATTTTTTTCGCGGAAGCCGATGATTCTGTTCGGCCTGAGCGGCCTCATCATGGCTACGCTCGGCGTCGTCGTCGGACTCGTCACCATTGTCATCCGCATCTTCGAGTGGATGCCGCCGTTCGGATTCAGGCCATTGCTGTATCTCGTGATTCTGCTCGAGACGCTCGGTTTCCTGCTGTTCGGATTCGGCTTCATTGCAGAACAGGTTGCGCAGCAGCAGGCGGAGCTCGATGGGCTGCGCAGGCGCATGACGCGCGCCGATCGCGCCGCAAGCGCTGAGCTGTGAGCGAACCCAGGCGCGTACTGGTCATTGTCGGGACCCGGCCCGAAGGCATCAAGCTCGCACCCGTAGTCGATGCACTACGCGCACGCGGTGAAGTCGAAACCCGCATCGCACTGACGGGACAGCACACGGACCTGATGGATCAGGTGCTCGATGTCTTTGCGCTGAAGCCCGACTGGGACCTCGGCATCATGCGTGAAGGGCAGGACCTCTACGATGTCGCCGAAGGCTGTCTGCGCGGACTCCGCAAAGTCGTCCAGGAATACCACCCCGACATGTTGATCGTCCAGGGCGACACCGCGTCCGTCTTTTTCGGTGCGCTCGTCGGCTTCTTCGAGCGCACGTGCGTGGGTCACGTAGAGGCAGGTCTTCGGAGCGGCGACAAATGGCGACCCTACCCGGAAGAGATCCTGCGTCGCATGACAGGCGTTGTTGCGGACACGCACTTTGCGCCGTCGGAGCGTGCGCGTGAGAATCTGCTGCGTGAAGGCGTACACCCGGCGAGCATTTTTCTTGTCGGCAACACGGTTGTCGATGCGCTGATGTCCGCGAGCGCTCGCAAGCACGAGCCGGGTGATCCCGTGTTGGCTCACGTGTTGAAGGGCGACAAACGGTTGGTGCTTCTCACCGCGCATCGGCGCGAGTCGTTTGGCGGTCCGCTACGCGACGTCTTTCGTGCCGTGCGCGAGCTGGCGGAAACGTATAATGATACGGTCTTTCTGTATCCGGTCCATCCAAACCCAAACGTGCGCGAGCCTGCAGAGGAATTGCTGGGTGGCCACGAGCGCATTCTCCTGACGAAGCCGCTCGACTACCCGGATCTCGTCACGGCGCTGCGCACCGCTACGCTCGTGCTGACGGACTCGGGCGGCATCCAGGAGGAAGCGCCGACGTTCGGAACGCCGGTGCTCGTGCTGCGCGAGGTGACCGAGCGTCCTGAGGGTGTCGAGGCGGGAGTGTCCAGGCTCGTCGGCACGGACCGGAAGAAAATTCTGGCGGCAGCGCACGAGGTGCTTGGCCAGCCGGACGCATTCAGTGCACTAGGCGCTACCCGTCGCGAGCCGCAGCCGCACAACCCGTACGGCGATGGACATGCCGGTGAGCGGATTGCCGACATTCTGATTCATACGATGACGGGCGCGCCGCGCCGGACCATGGACTGGGACGGGCCGTGAGGATTCTCCAGCAGTGCATCTACTTTCCGCCCGAGGTTGGAGGACTGGAGAGCCATGCGTATTACCTGTGCAAGGAGCTGGTCCGGCTCGGCCACGAAGTAACGATGTTGACGTCCCGCTCGAAGCCGGAAGCCCCGGCACACGAGGTGATGGACGGCGTGAATGTTGTGCGCACCTGGTTTCCGGGGAAGGGGACCGCCGGCTGGAGCGCGCACACACTCGCATCGATTCCGACATTTGCAAAGCTCGCGCGTAACGCAGATGTACTGCACGCCCAGACGTTCGCATCCGCGCCGCCGGCGATGCTCACGCGCAGACCCGACCAGCCATTCGTGTTGACGCTGCACACGTCACACTTCCTGAAAATGGCAAAGAAGCCCGTCTGGCAGCCGGTATTGCGCAAAATCATTTCGTCGGCCGACTGGCTGCTTGCCGCCAGCGAAGAGATTCGCGACGTCGCGCTCTCGCTATATCCGCACCCGCGCGCAGAGGCGGTGACGAACGGCGTGGACACGGATATGTTCCGCCCCATGAAGGCCACGCTGCCGTACGACGGCAGAAAGCGCATCATTGTGCCACGCAGACTGTTCGAGAAGAACGGCGTGGAGTACCTGGTGCGTGCGCTGCCGCTGGCGAATGCGCGCATGTCGCTCGAGGCGCTCATCATTGGCGATGGTCCGGAGCGCCCAAAGCTCGAAGGTCTTGCGCGCGAGCTTGGCGTTGCCGATTCCGTGCAGTTTCTCGGCGCCAGGCCGAACAGTGAGATGCCGGGCTACATGTCGTCTGCAGATGTGGCGGTGTTTCCGTCACTCATGGAAGCGACGAGCGTCGCCGCACTGGAGGCGATGAGCTGCGGGCTTCCCGTGGCGGCATCGAACGTGGGTGGCCTGCCGGAAATCGTCGATGAGACGGTTGGCACACTGTTCGAGCCGGCGAATCCACAAAGCCTTGCTGACAAGCTCGTTGCGCTGTTCGAGAGAGAAGACCTCGGCCAGGTGGGACAACGTGGGCGCGATCGCGTCATCGCATCATGGAGTCTCGAGCGCCTCGCACGCCGGCACATCGACATTTACCAGACACTGTTGAACGAGAAGAAGCGAACGTGAGCGCAAAGCCGAAAACGACTGCATCCCGCACGACTGCACGCACCAGGACCGCAGAACGGCCGCCGGAAAACATTCCCGGCTGGCTGGTGCCGCTTGTCTACGCGCTCGTCGTCATCGTGCTGTTTCGCGAGTTCATTCTCGGCCACGGCAACCTCCTCGGCTCGGACACGCTCGCGCTCGGTTACTTCGCCCGCAACTTCTACACGCAAGTCGTGCAGGGATTGCACATCTTCCCGAAATGGGATCCACTTCTGTACGGCGGACTCCCGTTCGTGGACGGGATGCACGGCGACATCTTCTATCCGCCATCGATGGCGCTGTTCTTCCTGAACGCCGCGAGTGCCTGGGGCTGGAAGATGGTCCTCCACGTATTCCTTGCCGGGATGTTCACTTACCTGTGGCTGCGCGGGCTTGGACTGCGCCGCGGCCCGGCGTTTTTCGGCGGACTCATCTACATGATGGGCGCGGACCTCGTCAGCCTGGTATTCCCCGGCGGCGACGGCAAGCTCTTCGTGTCTGCACTCGCCCCGCTCGTCTTCTGGCTGACTGAGCGCGCTGTGGGCGGACGTCGTGCCTCGGACTTTGCACTGCTCGCGCTCGGCATCGCACTCGTGATGTTCACATCGCACATGCAGCTCGCGTACTTCACAGTCTGGGGAATTTCGCTGTATGCGATGTTTCGCTGCTGGCAATTCCATCGTGCGGGTGAATCCAACGGCGCCGTAGCGCGCGTCTTCGGCATGTTCGCGCTCGCCGGACTGCTCGGTGTTGGCGCATCAGCCGTCCAGTTCTTCCCGCCGCTGCGCTACCTGCGCGAGTGGTCCCAGCGCACAGAGAAGACGCAGGCCGAAAAGGCGCAGGCCTACGAGTATTCGGCGACGTACTCACTGCACCAGGAAGAAATCGTTTCGCTCGTCGTTCCCGAGTTTATTGGGGATAACCTGCCTCACCTGACCGGACCGGAAACGTACTGGGGACGCAATCCGTTCAAGATCAACCACGAATACGCCGGCGTCATCGCGCTGCTGATCCTGCCACTGCTGTTTCTGCGCAGGCGGAACGCGCGCAGCTGGTTTTTCCTCGGCCTCGGTACCATCGCGCTGCTCTACGCAGTGGGTGCGACGACACCGCTCTTCCATCTTTTCTATCTGATTCCCGGCGTCAAACTGTTCCGCGCGCCATCGCTTATCATCTTTCTGTTTGCGTTGAGTGCAGCGACGCTCGGTGCGTTCGGTCTCGAGCGCTATCTCGACTGGGCGGACGCGGACGCGGACACGCAGCGTGTGGCGCGTCGCTACCTGTGGGGCGTGACCGGAGCGTTCGTGCTGCTCGCGCTGCTTGCATCAACAGGCGTTCTCACGAGCCTCTGGCAGGCGATTTTCTATCGCGGCATGCCGGCCGACAGGCAGCAGCCACTCGCGGCAAACCTGCCGAACATCCGTAGTGGCTTCTGGTTCACGACGATCTTCGCTGCGCTGGTGGCTGCCATCTGGGAAGGACTCGCCCGACGCGTCTACGGACGGACCATCGCACTCACTGCTCTCTCGCTGCTCGTGTTCGTCGACTTGTATCGTGTTGATCGCCCGTTCATCGAAGCGACGGTCCTGATCGGCGACCAGCCCGATGTCTCGCTACTGTTCCAGCCCGACGATAACATCCAGTTCCTGCAGCAGCGCAAAGCCGCCGGCGAAAAATTCCGCGTCGTCGATCTGTCTCCGCTCATGGGTCAGCGCGGATATCCGCAGAACGCGTTTGCGATTCACGGCATTGACCAGCTTGCGGGTCATCACGGCAACGAGATGGCGCGCGCGCGTGACCTCATTGGCGGTGAGCTGCCTACGAATATCGCATCGTCGGAGCTGCGCCTTCTCGATGTGACGAACACGACGTACGTATTCTCACCGGCGCCGCTCAAGCTGCCGCCGGGCTACGGAGAAGCATTCAAGGGATCGACCGGCATCATCTACCGGAACGAGAACGTCCTGCCGCGTGCCTACATCGTCGGCCACACGGAAGTGGTTCCCGATGCGGACGCAGTAAAGCGCATTCTGTCTGCGGAGTTCGATTCGCATCACAGCGTCGTCTTGCCGCAAGCGCTTCCGGCCGGCGTCACCGTGCGTGCGGATCCGCAGGGGAATGTGCGCTGGCTCTCGGATGCCGTGAATGAACAGTCGATGCTCGTCAGCTCTGACCGTCCGTCTTTGCTCGTCGTGCTGGACAACTTCTACGACGCCTGGCACGTCACGGTCGATGGCAAGGAGCAGCCGCTGCTGCGTGCCAACTATCTGTATCGCGCGGTGGCGATCGGCGAAGGATCGCACAGCGTGCGGTTCTACTACAGCTCGCGCACGCTGAACATCTCGGTCATAGTCTCGGCTGTCATCCTGCTCCTGCTGATTGCAGTGGCCGCATCGGGATTGCTACGCCGTACACCCAGCGGCACGCACGCGCCGGCGAATGCCTGAGCAGCCGCTCACCGCGTACGACGTCGTCGACAGATATGACGACGCATACTTCGAGGACTTGTCCGCGCGCTACCTGCGCAGGAACCGCTTCGCGCGCCAGCGCATCAAAAACGTCTTCTCGATGTTGCCGCCGCTCAACGGCCGGACGTTTCTCGACATTGGCTGCGGCATGGGCACGTTTGCAATCGAAGCGGCTAAGAAGGGCGCAATTTCGACGGGCCTCGACATGATGCCGCAGGCGCTGTCGGCTGCGCGCCGCGTCGCCCTCGAGGAAAACGCAAGCAGCGCGCACTTCATCCTGGGCGATGCCGTCAACATGCCGCTTCCGGATGCGAGTATCGATGTCGCGGTCGCCGCAGACATGACCGAGCATCTCGATGACGACACCCTCAACGGAATGTTGAATGCGACGGCGCGCGTGCTTCGTCCGGGCGGCACGCTCGTGCTCTACACGCCCGAGTCTTCACACATCTTCGAGCAATTGCGTGCGCGAGGGATTCTGCTCGAGCAGGATTCGTCGCACATCGGAATTCGCACCGCAAAGGATCTTGGCGCCGCCGTGAGACGCGCCGGGCTCGAAGTAAAGTCCGTCCGCATCCTGCCGTCGCACATCCCCATCTTTCAGCTCGTCGAAAAAGCGTTTGCGCGGTGGGTACCGCTGCTCAGGCGCCGGATCGGCATCATCGCGCAGAAGCCCACGTGAAGCGCATTCCGACGTGGGCCCTGCGCGTCATCCAGCTCGCGTTGCTCGCGCTCGTATGCTGGGGGATCTACCGGCGCATCGCGCCCGAGCTGGGCAAGGTCAGCGCAGATGACTTCACGCGTTATCGCCCGTCGATCGGGCTGTTGATCGCGTCGACAGTGTTGCTCGTTTCCGTCTATCTGGCGCATTCGCTCCTGTGGCGCCGCATCGTCGGCGATGTTGTTGGCACACTGCCTTCCGTTTCGTCGACAATCCGTGTTTACTTCGTGTCGAGCCTCGGGCGATATGTGCCGGGCAAAGTCTGGCAGGTTGCCGGTCTCGCGTTGCTATCGCAGCGCGAGGGTTTG
>JBBQYT010000103.1:0-6889 GCA_038208385.1 Longimicrobiales bacterium
GCAGCAACCCACGCATTCATCCCGCCGTCAAGCAGCGATGCCCTGCTCCCGAGACCTGCGTAGTCGAGCGTGAAAATCACCCGCGTCGAGGGCGATACCCAATCGTTGCCGTAGTAAACGACGACGCGCGAACGATCGGATATGCCAATACTCGCAAGGTCGAGGCGCAGTGAATCGCTGTGCGGAAGCTCGAGGTGGAGTCCCTTCTGATCGGGCGAGGAGATGCTGATTTCGCGGAGCGAGAGGAAGCGCGCGCCAGGGATATGTTTCGCAGTGTATTCCTGAGGATCACCAACATGCAGCAGAACGAGATCAGGATCCTTCAAATGCTGTGCGAGCCATGCGGTCGAGACGAGCAACTGCTCGCCTGGTGCTTGTGATGTCTGCCCGGCAGCCGGCGCCGTGGAGGCGAGGAGAGGAATCGCAGAGCAAAGTAGTGTGTTGAGAAAACGGTTCACGGCGCACCTCGCGAGCGAATGTTGGATCCAGGACGTGGATCAACATGGCTTGAGAGGGGGAGCTATGAATGGAGGAAGAGTACGGGAGTTGTATGAGATGTGTGTGCTGCCGGGTTGGTGCTGCGTTGAAACTACCGCTCCAACCTCTTTAACAAACCAGCTTTCACGCCCGCCCAATCCTCCCCAATAACACTAAAATAAACCGAATCCCTCAAGCGTGTCCCATCAGCACGAGCCGGCGTCGGCGGCATTGAAGGCACGATCATGTGCCTCCGAAACGTACCCTCCTCGATCGCGCCGATGCCGGCCAATGCACGGCGCGATTTTTCGTTCAGCGAATCCGTCTTGAATTCGACGCGATTGCATCCGAGCGTCTCGAATGCGTGCGTCATCATCAACAGCTTTGCTTCCGTGTTCGCCGCTGTACGCTGGAACTCAGGTGCAACCCACGTCGCTCCAATTTCGACGCGCAGGTTTGCCGCATCGATGTTCATGAAGCGACTGCTGCCGATCACCCTGTCGCCATCATTCCAGATCGTGACGAACGCAAGGGCCTCACCGTTCTCCTGCAGTGAAAGAGCGTCCGAGACGTACTTTCGCAGATCGTCCGGCGTGCGCACGTGCACCGTCGTCCAGCGCCAGATCTCGGGATCAAGACCAAATTCCGCGAGCGCTGCGTGGTGCTCCATGGAAAGCGGCTCCATGCGCACGTACTTGCCACACAGCGTTACCGGATCGTGTATCGCCATCCTCAGTACTACTCCCTGCGCGCAACTAGCACTTGTAGTTGATGACCACTTTACGGACTTCCTTCAACTTCTTCGCGAGCTCCGCATCCGCCTTCGTGGTCACTTTCCACGGATACCAGATGCCGGGCTTCTCCATCGTCGTCTGCCACCACTTCACTTCGTACAGGAATGCACCCGTGCCCGCGAAGTAGCGGACGTACGCCTGGAACGTGTCCTTGGCGCCGTTACTGCGGACCTGCGCGCTGAAATCCTGGTGGCCATCCGGATAGATGGTCAGCGCCGGGCCGGGCTGCGATGCGCAAAGACCCGCACTGAGCGGCTCGAAGGTGAAAGATTTCTTGTCGGGAGCTCCGCCCGCATTGAGCTTGCCGATCGACTTGTTGAACTGGGCGTGAAGTGCGCCCGGTGCGACAAGCAGGAACAGTGTGAATACAGTCGCCAACATTCTGCGGCCTGTACGTGATGCCATGAGCTGCCTCCCAGTCAGAGGATCGGGTATGACGTTTTTCGATCAGTGAAATCGGCGGGTGAGATTTCATTAGTGCTAAGTGCAGACGCATCAACTGTCAAGCGTTATTACGACCGTTCGTCCGCTATTCGGAACACCTCCGTCCGTGAAAGGGGGCATGATGCCGGTTTGGACATCGCCTGCAAACTCACGCAACTGTTTTTCGCACAAGAGCATGCGCGAATACGAGGCGACTGGCGCAAGCATTGCCGTTCCTCAGTTCCGAGAGAGATCCAAAAAACAAGGAAGGAGTCACTCATGCGAACCAGCGCCGCAGGCCTCGCACTGTTTGTTTTGCTGGTTTCACCGCAAGCTTCGAGCGCACAGTGGTCCCGGCAGGACGGCGTTCCGAAGCCGCCGCGCTTCTACATCGGGGGCTCCGCCCTCATGGGAGAGCCCGATGGCGAGTTTGCCGACAACGTCCCGCGCAGCTGGGGCGGGAGCCTCAACATGCTCCTTGCCGGCGACAAAAAGGGCATTATCGGACTGCGGATGGATGGCGGCCTGATGGTCTATGGCCACGAGTCGAAGCGGGTGCCTCTCTCGCAGACGGTCGGCGGGCGCATCAGCGTCGATGTCAGCACCGACAACAACATCGCATACTTCGGACTCGGTCCACAGCTGATGCTGCCGAACGGAAAGCTGCGGCCCTACATCGCAGCTACTGCAGGCCTCGCGTATTTCTTTACGATGTCATCGATTGCTGGAGCGAACGGCAACGAGGATTTTGCAAGCGATACGAATTTCAACGATACGAACTTCGCATTCAGCGGAATTGGCGGATTCTACGTCCCGCTGCATCGCGGATCCTCGCCCGTGTCACTCGATTTTTCGGTGCAGTACCACAACAACGGTGTCGCGAATTATTTGCGGAAGGGCAGTATCACCGACAACAGCGATGGCAGCATTTCGTTTACGCCGATTCGCTCGCAGGCCGATCTGGTGAGCTTCCACGTCGGCGCTGTCGTCGGCATTGGACCATCGCATCACGACAACGACGACCAGCACCGGCGCGGACGTCGCCGCTAGGGCACGTTGAGATAATACGCCATGAATTCTTCTTCGCGGACCCAGCCACACCGCTCGTAGAGCTGCTGCGCGGCGAAATTGTCGCGCGCAGTCTCGAGCACCAGCCCTTTCGCTTCCGTCTCGATTGCAAACTCGCGCGCGCGTTGCAGCAGCGCAGCTGCAACGCCGTGCTTGCGCGCTTCGGGAGCGACAAACACATCGTTCAGCACCCAGAGTCGCTTCAGCGAAACCGATGAGAACGACGGATACAGCTGGGTGAATCCCAGCGCCGTAGCGCCCGCACTGGCCAGGAAGATCACTGATTGTGCGTGGGCCAGACGGTCGGTGAGGAACTTGCGCGCAGCTTCGATGTTGCTCGGCTGCTGGTAGAACTGCCGGTATCCGTCGAACAGAGGCGTCAGGCGATCGACATCATCCAGCCGGGCGCGTTCGATTTTGATCGGGAATGTATCGGACATGAGTTCTCTGCAGAGCGTCAGAGTGTTGCCGCTACGCGCCGAAGCGCATCGTGATCCAGGCGGTGGCCGCCGACGAAGCGAAGCAGCTCGAATGTAATGTCGCTACTGAGCAGGCGATTGCGTTCGCGCTCGATCGATTTGTCGTTGATGAACTCATCGCGCGTACCGATTACAAACGTGATTGCAGTTCCGCGCAGGCGGTCCAGCGCTGCGGGCTCGAGATCCGGCGCGAGTGGACCGCCCCAGAAGATCGCATGATCGATTGCCGCAGCGCCCATACCAGCCCACCGGCTTACTGTTGCCGCACCTTGCGAGAACCCAAGCGCTATGACTTTCACAGCTTCGCGATCGATACGATCGAAGGTGTGCTGATAGAGTTCATCAAGATAGGCGATGTAATCGTCGATCTCCACCATGCGGTCTTCCCGCGTCATCCATGTTGCACCGACAGAACTGTCAGGGCCGTGCGCGCCCGATGACTGATCCGTGTAAAACCGGTTGAGGGCCTCCGGAGCCACAATATACCGCGTGCCATCATCCAGGGTTGTGAGACCTTCGATGAATGCGCCCGCAAGCTGGCCGTAGCCATGACATGCAAACCACACCTCGCGTGCAGTCGCACGATCGCCGAGCGTAAAGAAGCGCGCAGTGCGCTTCACTTTCAGATGGTGCTCTTCGCTCAACCGCGCAGTCCTTCCGATTCGATGACTCTGTTTTTCGCACCGGGATCAAGCGCCAGCCGTACGAGCGCATCGGCAAGGATCGAATTTGTCGTGGAGCGGTAGCGCTCTTGCAGCTGGCGCGCACCGAACAACCCAGCAATACCGAGCGCACTGTCGATCGCTATCGCACTGAGCCTCTCGACTGTACGGCCATCGTCACGATCCGTGCCCGTGATGACCGATGGCCTGGCGATGACGTACGGCAGCCCGCTCTCTGCAAGCTCCTTCTCGAGCACGTATTTCACACGCAAATACTCCGCGCGCGAACCTTCACTCACTCCCGTCGAAGACAGAAATACAAAGCGCGGTCTGATGCGCGCTCCCAGTGCAGCATCGAGCAGCATGCGCGTCAAACCGTAGTCGACGGCCTTGTAAGTCTCGGGGATTGCGCTGTCGTGCTCGCGCTTTGCACGCGCGCGCGTCGTGCCGAGCAGCGCGAAAATCATGTCGGGGCGTTTTTCCTGGAACGTCGACTGCAGGGCTTCCAGCCGCCATGGCGTTGTATCGACAGCAGCGCCCATCTCCTCGAAGCGCGGCCGCCAATCGTTCAGCCGCTTCGAGTCCGGACGCACGTGTGCGACAGCGTGCAGACCGCGTGCGCCCAGTGCACGCACGACTTCGCGGCCTGTGTAGCCGGTTGCGCCCGCGACAAAGCCCGTCAGCACGATCGCATCACAGTGTTGGCCGCAAGGCCTGCTGGAGGCCCTGCGCCGCGGCGTCGATTGCAGCTGTGTAGCGATCGAGCGCGGCAGCCACGCGCGCGGCTTCGCGCTGTGCAGTCGCCACATCAGGACGGTCCTCGACGGCTTCGCGAATGCCGGGCATCGTCTTCACGCCATAGCCGGTGTAAAACCCGGGCGCATAAATCAGATGCTTGTACCACTCGCGATGCTCGAGTCCCTGCGGATCCGTAAGCGCCTGCTCTGCGCGCGCCAGGGTGAGGTTTACAGGCTCGAGCTGCTTCCACAGTGCCTTGACCTTCGCATTCGTCATGCTCGTGACCGGTGCAATCGCCATCTCGTACTGGTCCGCAGCCTGCTGCATGCGATCGAGCGATGCGCGCACGCGCGAGAGGTCGAGGTTCTTCGTTTTGGGTTCCTTTTTCGCTGCTTTATCGATTTCATCGACATACGTACGGTAGGTGCGCACGACGTTCGTGAACTCGAACGGCAGTACGGGCGCATCTGCGAGACGGAGGAGCAATGTGCCCGTCGTCTGTGCTTCCGCAACGCCGTACGTCCATGTCGTATCGGCAAAGCGACGGTAGGCATCGAAGGAGTCGTAAATCGAGTGGTAAAAGCCGTCGTGCCCTTCTCCGCCGTAGTTGATGTTCGCTGAAGCGATGCCGACGTGGTCGAGGAACGCACTGTAGTCGGAGCCGGAGCCGAGCGCGGAAATCGCAAACGTAGTGTCCGGTCGCTGCAATGCAGCGACCAGGCGACGCATCATCGCACTGTCCGTCGCAACGCGCCGCACGAGCGAGGTATCGCGGCCCATCAGTATTTTCCGCGCGCTGTCGGCTGCAGGGAGCGGCTTCTCTTCAGGACGTACATCGCCTGAAGGCGACGGTGTCGAGGCAGCGCTCCCCGCAATTTTTCTGTCGATGTACGTGCTCAGCACATCGCGCTTTGTTTTTGGATCCGTGATGTCGCGCGCAACCTGCATGAAGAATGTCTGCAGTGAATGCGAGCCCGATGCCTCGATCCAGCCGCGCGAGTTCGAGTCGCTGTTGAGATAAATCACACCACCGGCCTGCAGCTCGGCCTGGTGCTTCTCTGCCCACTCCGTCGACCCCAACAGCCCCCACTCCTCGCCGTCCCACGCAATGAGGATGATCGTGCGCGCGGGCTTCCAACCAGTCTTCAGCAATGCGCCGAGCGCGCGGCCGGTCTCGCCCAGTGCAATCTGGCCGGACAGCGGATCGTTGGCGCCGTTCACCCATGCGTCATGATGGTTGCCGTAAACAAGAAGCTGGTCGGGTGAAAGCGCGCCCGGAATTGTTGCAACGACATCGTACAACGGACGTGTCTGCCAATCGAACTTCAGAACCAGGTGAACTGTCGCGGGACCGGCACCGATGTGGTACGTGATCGGCAATGAGCCGCGCCACGCCTCGGGCGCGACGGGCCCCGTCAGTGCGGCAAGCAGTGGCTGTGCATCGCCGTACGAAATTGGCAGCACGGGAATCGGCTCGAGCGTTTTGACTTCCGATAGCGGGAGCTTGCGCGCGCCCGGCTCGGATGCCCATCCCGGCGAGAGCGGATCGCCCGGATACGTCGGCATATCCATTGTGCTGCCACGCTGGACGCCATCCGCGTTGCGCATCGAGCCCTTCGGATACACATCGCCTACAAAATATCCGTCATCCTTCGGGTCCGAATAAATAATGCAGCCGATGGCGCCGTGCTCTGCAGCGACCTTCGGCTTGATGCCGCGCCACGACGCACCATAGCGCGCAATGACAATCTTGCCGCGCACACTGATGCCGAGACTGTCGAGCGTCTTGTAATCCGCAGGAATGCCATAGTTGACATACACGAGCGGCGCGGTGATGTCGCCATCGGCGGAATATGCGTTGAACGTAGGCAGCTGGTTTGCGTCGCAGCTGTCCTTGTCTTCAGGAATGCACGGCTCCTTGAGCTTCGCGACGAATTTCGTGGGCGCAATCATCTCGAGCGTGCGCGTAATCGGCCGCGGCATGAGCGCCTCGAACTGCTCGATCTTCGCGTCAAGACCATACGACTTGAAGCGCGCAAGAATCAGCTCCGCGAGGTGATGCGATCTCTCAGTCCCCGCCTCGTGCGGCTCTTCACTGAGAATCCGCAATTGATCGCGCAGCGTATCCGGCCGCGGCACCGCACGCACAATCTGCTCGCGCTTCACCTGCGCATCGAGCGCATCGCGCGGAAACCCACGAATGGGCTGTTGTGCGTGTAGAGGAAACGCGACGAGAGCGGCGGCGATT
>JBBQYT010000104.1:0-6828 GCA_038208385.1 Longimicrobiales bacterium
TCGCGCTATCGCTCATCGAAATTGCGCTCACAAGAGTTTGCACCTGCGCCATCCATGCAGTGAAGCTTCGCCCAGCCTGAATGAGAGAGTCGGGCAACGCTTCATCGAGCACAGCCACCGGCGTCCCGAGCTCGGCGCTGAGAGCCCGTTCCAGAAGCGGCCCTCCCACCCCGCCGAGCGGAGGTCCGATATGTTGCACTCTCAGCGTGACCGGCCTGCGTTCCTCAACCGCCAGCTGCCAGTGAACGAGTCGTCCGGCGGTCGCAGGCCATGTCCGGGCAAGCGCGTCCTTCATGCGTAGCCGCAGGTCGCTCAATGCAATCGCCAAGGGCTCTGTTTTCGGTGCTGCGCCTCCCGCTGAGGTCGCGAGTGCTGCCGAATTGGGAACGGCGATGACGGATACTACGGGAACGACGCCGGCCTCCGAACGGATTCGGACGCCGAGGTCGCGCTCGAGCGCCGCCGACTGTGAATCTGCTGCGACAATGAGCAGCCGCAAAGACACGCCACCTCGTTTGACGTCCACCGTGGTTTGCACCGCGTGTGGCGCGCGTTCCTTCAGAATACGGCGTATGGCTTCCCGGGTTCTCACCTCCCAGCTGACTTCGTCCAACGCCCGCCCCAGCGGCACGTATACTCCAGCGAGGAACACGCACGGAATCAGAATCCGGGTGGCAAGGCCGTAGCGCGAGCCGAAGACGTGTTCGAGAGTCGACTGCGCGCGCTCTGCAAGACGACCAATCCGGGTGACGTGTTGCCCGATATGCTCGCGCTCGATTCTGGCCGCATCCACCTGATCGAATCCGACCGCGAGAAAGGCGATGACGGCCAGGACGAGGATCGCTGAGATGTTTGCAGTGAAGAGCAGTGCGGATCCGCTCGCAATTGCAGACGATGCAGTGCCAATTCCAATGCCAATGACACAAAGCGGCGGAACCAGGGCAATGCCAATCGCCGTCCCGGCCGCAGCCGCCGTGGTTTCGGACGGACGGACCGTCGTGTATGCGGCAGTCAGTGCGCAAAACGCGGCGACGAGCATGTCCAGCGCGGTCGGCGCGGTGCGCGATGCGATTTCGGGAGTGACCTCATGAAAGGGAAGCAGGACGGTGATCACTGCCGAGCCAGCCACAACTACGAGAATGCTGAGACCAGCACGGATGAATGCGCGCAGAACCAGCAGCGGTGATCCGACCGCGAAGCCCATTCCAAGCTCCAGGATCGGACCCATAAGGGGCGAGATCAGCATTGCTCCGATCACGACGGCTGTGCTCGAAAGCACCAGGCCGAGTGTCGCGATCCCCATCGACAGAAAGAGCTGAATCCAGTAGCCCGGCGCGCGCCGCGCATTATTCCGCAGCATCGAGACCACGGTTTCTGTGCGCGCCTCCTCCTCGACACCCAAAGCCTGGCTGATCGAGTGCTGGAGGGCCCGTCCGGCAGTCAGGAGAAACTCGCCGAGAGAAGAGTCGGAATGGTCCGTCAAACCGCCTCCGGCTGGGTCTCGTTCGTAGGCGCGACATTCATCGCGCACAGATGGCGCAGCTTGAACTTCCGCTCAGGTGTGATCCAGATCACTGCGGGCGGTGAGCCGACTGACTAACATTCGAGCCCAAAGTGCTGTCTACGCCGGATGCATCGCCGCCGCGCAGCATACCGGGTCCAGTGTCCGCGCACGAATAGTCCATTGAACGACTCACCCATTTCAAAAGCAGCGACTGATTTCCTGCACAGTCAGCAGCGTCCCGTATCGCTCATTGCGCTCATCTTCTTCTCGAAACCCAGCGACAGCATCGGAATGTTCACGTGCGCTTGCGTGTCAGTGCCCTCCGTCGTTCGGTAACGTTCGCGCTTTTCTCCAGCTTTGCGATTTGTAACAGCCAGAATCGCCGGCCCGAGTGCGCGATCGACCCTGCGCGTGTCAACTTGCTCAAAGCCCGCGCCACGCTCTCTCGCGTCGTCGCCAACTCATTCGCCATTTCCTGATGGGTGCGCGGTAGATAGAACGACCCGTCCGCTGCCGAGGGCTGCAGCTCCGCAAACTCCAACAGGTACGATGCCACCCGCCCTGTCACGTCATTCAGCGCAATCCTCTCCACCATCCGAACCATTCCCGCCGCACGGCGTGCCATCAACTGTACAACCGCCGCACGCAGATCCGGACGCTCATCCATCAGTTTCGACACGAGGAGCTCCGGAATCTTCAATATACGCGAATCTTCCAGCGCGCGCGCAGAAACTGCGAAAACACCGGCACTGAAAAACCCGACTTCGCCGATCAACGCACCCGCCCGCTCGACGCCAAGTACCTGCTCACGTCCCTGTCCGGCACAGTAAACCTTGATTTTGCCGCGCTCGATCAAATGCAATGAATCGCACGGACCGCCCGCACGAAACACTGTCATTCCACGGCGAAACGCTACCGGCGTACCAGCCTCCAACATGCGCTTCCACGTCACCGCATCAAAGCCGGCCGGCGAAGCGATATCCACTACAGACAAAACCTTGCTCGCGGCGCGGCCGGGCGGGGCTTGCATACAAGAACTCGTTGCAATCATCGTCCTCCTCGTGCGAGAACGCTGACGCCGTCGAGCCGCGCCTCTCGCTTTGTTACCTGAACACGATCGTCAGAAGCACAACGACGACCGCAAGGACTCCAAGCATCCACGGCCAAACCCTGTCCTGTCCGATGTCCGGTTGAATCTTCATGCCGCTCTCCTTGTGAAGTGATATCCCTCGCCAAAGATAAGCGGTTGGACGCATCACTCCTGTGACGTAAATCACACACGCGATGTATCCTCTTCCAAAAGCATTTCCACCCGTTGATTCAAGAGACCCATCGCGCGCGTTACGCTCCTCAAGTTCATGGACAGACTCGCAACTACATCCGCAGACAAACCCTCCAACGCCTCGACCAATCGTCCTTGCACTGGCTGCGGCGAGCGCTGCAACAACTCCTCCCCACGACGCGTAAGCGAAATGCGAACACGCCGCACATCAGTTGCGGAGCGCTCGCGCGCTACCAAACCGTTCCTGGCAAGACGACTCACCACCACCGACACCGAGCTCTGATGCGTATGCGTCCGCCCAGCCAATTCGTTCACCGATTCCGCAGGCGAGTCACGCAGAACGTGCAAAACGAACAGTTGCGCACTGCTGATCCCCAACTCCCGCTCCACGTCGGTTGCCGACTCACGCAGCGTACGCACGATCCGTCGGAGTGAGTCGAGGATCTCATCGATTCCCTCGGTTGAGGCGGTCTTTCGCAGGCCCTTTATTCTATGGGATGCCATACTTTAACATACTCAACGCATCTCCCGTCGGCAAACCGGTTACCCTGCGACGCATCCTCAAAAAAAACGCCCGGAATCAGAGCGATTCCGGGCGTCCAGAAGCTGGCATTTAGAAGCCGCTTGAAGCGATGTCCTTACACCCTGGGTTTCGACTGCGGGACCGGACCGTTGTCCCAATCCTGGACGCTGGAAATGTTCGGCACGTTCCAATCGGCGCCGTTCCATCCTTTGAAGCCGTCCATGCGGAAGGTCCATAGTCCGGTCTCCATATCGGAGATGACTATGAGGCCATCGGCGTTACGGACATCGATGCCGAAGGCGCCGTTGAAGATGCTGTTGCCGCGCCAGCCTTTGGCGGGATCATTGGCGAAGCCGGTCTCGTGTTCGCATTCACACGTGAAGTACCAGCCTACGGTCTTCGGGTGTTTGGGATCGATCATGTTGAACACCTGTAGACCATCCTCGTACGCCGATACGAACACGTAGGGCCAGCGCACTTCATGGTTGTGCGCGAGGTCTTGCCAGTCAGCGGTCCACGCGCTGATCGGCGTGCGAATGTTCTGGGTCTTGCCTTCGAGTGCGGGACGCAGGTCGAAGATGCGGAGTGGCGCGAACTGATACTCGGTTTCGGTCACTGCGTACTTGCCATCGGGCGAAGGCGTGAAAGTGTGTCCGCTCGGCATGCCGGCCGCGCCGGTGATCGTATAGAGAAGCGCGGGATTTTCGGGCTTCGTGATATCGAACACGTAGTAACCGCCGGAACCTGCGCCGTAAAGTTTGTCCTGATGCGTGCCGACATCGTAGCCGAGATAGAAGTCGTGGTAGCCGCCGCCCATGCCGCCGCTGGTCGCTGTGCCCCCGGGAATCGGTACTTCACCGATTTTCCATGTTTCCTTGGCGGCGCCGGAGACGATCTTGTCGAGGTCGTAAATGTAGCCTTTCGGTGCGATCTGCGTTGTCACGAGCAGGGACCGGCCGCTGCTGTGTTTGTACGCGAACACGTTGTGCACGCCGCCCGGAATCTCCGGCATGTGAATGCGCGCGACTTCCTTGACGAGCGCGGGATTGGGCAGGCCGGTGACATCGAAGATCACGACGCCGAGGTCCGCGTTCGCACCGCCCTGTCCGTTCTGTAGCGACTGCGCGTAATAATAACGGCCCTTGATCTTGAAATACTTGCCGTCCATCGCGCCCATGCCCTGCGTCAAATCGGAGTTCTCCAGCGTCCACTTGTAGATCACCTTGGGATTGCTCGGATCGGCAACGCTGATGATCTGGAAGAACTTGCCGGTGAACCCGGGCGTGTAGACGTATGGCCGGTTCATGTCCTGTTCCATCTCGATGTCCGATGCGAACCCGAAGCCCCCTTGAGGCACATGCCCCAGCGAATGCATGTTCGCGCTGCCACCGGTCTTTACGGCGGGGGACGGCGGCACTACGGCCTGGGCGAATGCTACTGCCGGAACGAACGCAGCGATGCCCACGATCGCTGATACACTCTTCAGCTTCATCTTCTCACTCCGGTTTTTGTGTTTTTGGGGGATTGGTGGCGCGTACAGCCGGGAAAGATAGGTCGGCAATACCTCACGTCCAAGGCTGTTGATCAGAACACAACGGTTGTCTTTCGACAGGTGCTGCGATACGGTTGCGGCGCCGGGAAATGACGCGTAGACAGCTGCGAAGCACTGCGCGTGACATCTCTCGTGGCCAAAGCCGATTGACAAGAATGCGCCGGCCGTCCGATCCGGCGGCCATTTCGTAGGCGCGCTTGAGCTTTATCGCACTGCACCTCTCTTACCCCGGCAGTGTGCACCCGAGCTGACGCTTCCGGCTGGCATTGAAGCGGAAAGCGCCCGGAATCCAAAAGGAATTCCGGGCGCCTGAAGAGTAAAGTACGAAAAAGCGATCAAACCTTCGGCGCTACGCCTTTCGTCTGCGGTACGGGACCATTATCCCAGTCCTGTACGCTCGATATGTTCGGCACATTCCAGTCGGCGCCGCTCCATCCCTTGAAGCCATCCATGCGGAACGTCCAGAGACCCGTGTTCATGTCCGAGATGACGATCAAGCCATCAGCGTTGCGGATATCGATGCCGAACGCGCCGTTGTCGACACTCGTGCCGCGCCAGCCGTTGTTCGGATCGTTGCCGAAGCCCGTCTCGTGCTCACATTCACACGTGTAATACCAGCCGACGGTCTTCGGATGCTTCGGATCGATCATGTTGAATACCTGCAAGCCATCTTCATACGCCGACACGAAGACGTACGGCCAGCGCACTTCGTGGTTGTGCGACAGATCCTGCCAGTCCGCAGTCCACGCGCTGATCGGGTTGCGAATGTTCTGCGTCTTGCCCTCGAGCGCCGGACGCAGGTCGAAAATCCGCAGCGGTGCGTACTGATACTCCGACTCCGTCACTGCAAACTTCCCGTCCGGAGTCGGTGTAAATGTGTGTCCGCTCGTTGCGCCCGCTGCACCCGCGATCGAATACAATAGCGTTGGCGTCTCCGGCTTCGTGATGTCGAACACGTAGTAGCCGCCCGCACCTGCGCCGTAAAACTTGTCCTGGTGCGTGCCGACATCATATGCAACATAGAAGTCGTGGTAGCCGCCGCCCATTCCGCCGGCCGGCCCGGTCGTCTGCTGCGGCACTGGCACTTCAGCAACCTTCCACGTCTCTTTCGGCGCACCCGCAACGATCTTGTCGAGATCGTAAACGATTGCGTGCGGCGCAACTGCCGTCGCGACGAGCAGCGAACGACCATTGCTGTGCTTGTACGCGAAGATGTTGTGCACGCCGCCCGGTGATTCCGGGATGTAGACGCGCGCGATTTCCTTTACGAGCGCTGCGTTCGGCAGCCCTGTCACGTCAAACACGACAATGCCAAGCGTAGCATTCGGGCCGCCCTGTCCATTCTGCAGCGACTGCGCGTAGTAGTAGCGGCCCTTGATCTTGAAATACTTTCCATCCAACGCGCCCAGGCCCTGCGTCAAATCCGAATTCTCCAGTGTCCAGCGATACAACACCTTCGGATTGCTCGGATCGGCAATGCTAATGATCTGGAAAAACTTGCCCGTGAAACCCGGCGTATACACGTATGGCCGGTTCATGTCCTGCTCCATTTCGACATCCGCCGCGAACCCAAAGCCTCCCTGCGGCACGTGTCCCAGCGCATGCATGTTCGCACTGCCACCGGTCTTCACATCCGGGATTGGCGCGACAACTGCCTGGCCGAACGCCATCGCCGGGACGAACGCAGCGATGCCCACGATCGCTGATACCCTCTTCAGCTTCATCTTCTCACTCCGGTATTTTGGTTTTGGCGGGATTGGTCATGCGTGTAGCCCTGAAAGATAGGTCGGGAATACCTCAGGTCCAAGTCTGTTGATGGGAAGCAACAAGCAAAGAAACGCCCGGCATTCGAGAATGCCGGGCGTTCTCTCGAGCCGCGACAATGCGTCTTGCCGGTGACCGGAGTGCCGTGCCCGTCCCCTAGGCCGGCGGCGGCCCCGGACCCTTATCCCAGTCCTGGACACTGG
>JBBQYT010000105.1:0-6824 GCA_038208385.1 Longimicrobiales bacterium
GGTTGCGCGCGCACCTTCATCGCCTTTCAAATTCTCGAGCTCAATGGCCCACTCGCGAGAGACCACCGGTGTGACGGGAAACCCTTCATCTGCAATGCGAATTGCGGGCTCGAGCGCCTGCGCGAGCGTCATTGTGCCGTAGCGCTCGAGCAGTGCAAGCCATCCTGAGAGCGCGCCCGGCACTGTAATCGATTGCGCACTTTTCGCGACGATGCTCGTGTGTCCGCGCCTGGCGAATTCTTCGCGCGTCATGAGTGCGCCCGCGCGTCCGCTCGCATTCAATGCGACGAGCTTTTTGTCGTGGGCGGACCATGCGAGCGCGAACATGTCGCCGCCAATGCCTGTCATGTGCGGCTCGACGACCGCGAGCACTGCGGCTGCGGTGACGGCTGCATCGAATGCATTGCCACCGCGCTGGAGTACAGCCAACCCGGCAGCGGTGGCGAGGGGCTGTGCGGTCGCGATGGCTGCGCGGGGGGCGTAGACAGTTGAGCGACGCGCCATTGTGCGCGCGCCGAGAGTGGGGTCCTGCGCGAAGGCGTCGTCGTTGGCAGTCATGAATAGTGCGATTGTGATGAGCAGGAGGCTGAGTGGTCGCGTGGGCGTGCTCGTCGAGTGGCTCATGAGTGAGGCGCGTCTCGAGCAGGAGCCCCAACGATAATCCGGGGTGAGGGGTGCTGCAAGCGGGATTTGATGAGAATGAAACCTCGGCGGTTTGAGGCGGTATTAGCCTATGGAAGCCCTTGTTTGTCTACTTCCAGGCTTGTAGAGGCGTTGTTGGTATTGAAGAGGTAAATCGTCTATCGTATGAAACGTCGTCCAGGACCCATTAAATACGGATTCTTTATGCGAAATGTATTGTTTGCTCTCATGTTTGCTGCGTCGTCGGTAGCGTGTCAGTCCACTTCGGGCTCGGACCCGCTCACGACGTTCGATCTGCGCGCGGGTGAAGTTGTGACGGTCGAGACGGGGAAGCTCGTGGTTTCGTTTACGCAGGTGAGCCAGGACAGCCGTTGTCCGGATGGCGTGCAATGCGTCTGGGCGGGTGATGCGACGGTGCATCTCGTAGCGAACCCAGGCCAGTCGAATTCAGCATCTGCGGATCTGCACACGAATACGCAGGGCGGTCCCGCACAGATCTCGATCAATGGATACACTGTGTCGCTGGTATCGCTGTCGCCGTATCCGAAGAATGGCCAGCAGATCAATCCGGGCGATTATGTCGCGACGGTGCGTGTTGCGCAGAAATGAAACTGCAGAGATTAGGGATTAGAGATTAGTTCTTAATGCACTTCGATTCCTGCGCGTGGCCAGCGGTCGCTGATCATGCGCAGTTTTTCTTTGTCGGCGATGTAGCTCCCGGTGTAACTGCAGTTGATGCACACGTACGTGTCGAGCTTTGCGGAGCGGGGAATGAAGCCGCCGCCGATTTGGACTAAACCGGTCGATCATCCTGCCGATTCTTCATGCCAACGCTCGTCCGCACGTTTGTCGAGTTGCACTTCGGACATTTGCCGCTCTTCATAATGCGCTCCGTTACGAGTCGCTGGTTGCTGATTTCTCTACATCAATGTTGTCGCTTTTAGCAATGGCATCGCCCCGGCGGTGGCGGGATATTTGAAGTGGGGCGGAGCCGCTCTTACCTCAAGTCGTTCATTTCGGTCATGGCATCGCCGGGAGGGCGGCAGAACATTTGAAGTGGTGCGGAGCCGCCCTTACCACAAGTTGTGCATTTCGGTCATGGCATCGGCGCGAGGGGCGCCGAACACTTGAAGTGGTGCGGAGCCGCCCTTACCACAAGTTGTGCATTTCGGTCATGGCATCGGCGTGAGGGGCGCCGAACATTTGAAGTGGTGCGGAGCCGCTCCTACCTCAAGTTGTGCATTTCGGTCACGGCATCGCTGAGAGGGACGCCGAACATTTGAAGTGGTGCGGAGCCGCTCTACCTCAAGTCGTTCATTTCGGTCATGGCATCGCCGGGAGGGGCGCCAGAACATTTGAAGTGGGGCGGCGCCGCTCTACTTCAAGTGGTCCATTTCAGTCATGGCATCGCCGAGAGGGGCGGCAGAACATTTGAAGTGGGGCGGAGCCGCTCTACTTCAAGTTGTCCACTTCAGTCATGGCATCGCCCCGGCGGGCGGCGAATAGTTGAAGTGGCGGCGTGGCCGCTCCTAGCTCAAAGTTGTGTGTCAGACATTGTAACGTCCCGGATTGGCCCGGATATTTGAAAGTGGGGCGCAACTGCTCGTTGCTCAAAGTTGTCGCAGTCTGGCATGGCATCGCCCCGGGCGTCGTCGAATCTTTGAAGTGGGGGCGTAGCCGCTCCTGGCTCAGGTCCCAATTCAGTCAATGGCATCGCTCCGGCGGGCGGTGAATATCTGAAGGTGGGGGTGCGGCCGCTCGCGGGCCAAAGTCGTCCCTGTCTGGCATGGCATTGCCCCGGCGGAGGCCGAATATTTGAAGTGGGGCGCAGCCCTGGTGGTGCTTCCGCCGCGTAAGGGCGCACACGCCGGGCATGAGCGTAACCGCCCGGACTGCTTATGACCCTCTCTACATTCTCGGATCAATCAACGCCTTGATGACATCGCCATTGGCGACGGCATCGAGCGCATCGTTTGCACTCTCCAACCCATAACTCTCCAACTCCAATCCGCGCCACGGTGCGCCGAGGTCTGCGTGCAATGCGACCTGAACTGCACGATACACGTGCGAAAAATCCGAGCCCCAGCAGCCGCGCACATCGAGGTGTTTCCTGTTGATGTCGAGGTGGGGATTGAAACTGACTTCGCCATGGTCGGTATACTGACCGACGATGACGACGCGGCCGGCATCGCGTGTGAAGCGCATCGCCTGCACGGCGGCTTCCGGCACGCCGGCGCACTCGATTGTGACGTCTGCGCCGCGACCTTCGGTTTGTGAGCGCACCCACTCGAGTCGTCCTTCGGGTGTCGTGCTCGAAATGTCCAGCACATCGTGTGCACCCATCGCGCGTGCACTATCGAGACGCAATGTCGGAGCGCCAATGCACAACACACGCGCTGCACCACTCATGCGTGCGAGTGCAATCGCCGACAGGCCAACGGGGCCGGCACCGAGAACCAGCACGCTATCGCCTATCGAAATATTTGCGCGCTCAATCGCATGGATAGAAGTGGGCAGCCCGCAGCCACCGGCCATGAAGGCGTAGGCGGGTGCATCGCCTAGAGGAAGTATGCGAGTGCCGGGCTTCAGATAGAGTGCTTCAGCCCAGCCGCCGGCGAGGCCATCTTCGACGCCGTAGCTGATGCCGTACACTTTGCGATGCGGACATCGTGTCGACGCTTTTGCGACGAGACAATGCCAGCACGCGTTGCAGGTGCGATGTACGTCGAGTAAAGTTACCCGTTCGCCTTCTTCGAGCGCGCGGCCGCTCACATCGCGCACCGTGCCACGAATCTGCGCGAGTGTGCCGACGGTCACGTGACCTGGAATCAGCGGATACGGCACGCCGGCGAGGCGACCGGCACGGAGGTGGACATCGGTGCCGCAGACTTCGCTGAGCTCGACACTCATGAGAGCGGAATCGTTCTCGAGCTGCGGTATGGGAAGCTCGCGCACTTCGGTTGCGGCGCCAGCTTTCGGGATCACGGTTGCGCGGACGGTAGGCATGCACAATCGTTGAACCGCGCGTCGTCGTTGTCAACTCTCAACCGTGCAGACCCAACATGTCGTTCGCGAATGACACTCCGATTGCAATGCCGGCTGGAACGAAGGCCATTGTGGATTTTGAGATTGGCGACAGTGCGCTCGGTGGATCGATGTCGATTGATCCGGCGAGAGTACAGATGGTTTGGGCACCCGCGGTCGTCACGTTCAGCCAGGGAACGCCTGGTGGTGGATCCGGCCATATAATGGCCTTCATTGAGTGCGGCAGCGAGAGCACGATGAACATCGTCTGCACGATGGATTCGCTATTCATCACCACGGGTGGCGAGGTGGTGCGTGCGAAGACACTGATTCCAGGAGTCTCCATGCTTCTTGGCGCGGATGGCAGCCCGGTCCCACTGAACAGCGTGACCATCGCAATGTATGCCGGTGGCATTCACCATATTGGCCTTGGCGAACAGTCCATGTCCACGAATGGGCATTTGTTGAATGCCGGAGGCGTCGTGGTCGGTGATTTCTACCTGCAGATCGAACAGGAACTTGGCTGAGGCCGATTGATATAACAGGGGCGCAGGCTGCCCCGTTCCTGGTCACTCCCGTCACAGCGGGCTTGCGCTCCGTTCAGGGGTGTACGACCCTAGAGTCGATACTCCCACTCCCATTTCCGCTGGCGCGCAGCCCCATTCGCCGGTCCTGCGCGGGATGCTTCCTGGATGGAACCTCTGTTTCAGTTCCTGTTCAAGTTCCGGCCGTTGCTCTACCAGAAAGGGCAGATCGCGTTCGGCGCGGCCTGGCCGACGTACGCGCTCGTGCTCGTGATCATCATTGCAGGGCTCGTCGCGTTCTTTACGTACGCGCGCGTGCGCGCCGATGTCCCCCGCTCCACCCGCATCATCCTCGCCGCCATCCGTACGGCTGCACTGATTGTAATCGGCGTTTGTTTGATGCGACCGACCCTGCTCGTATCGACGGCTTTGCCGCGCCAGAATTATGTGGCTGTATTGATCGATGATTCGCGCAGCATGCGACTGCCCGGCACCGATGGAAAGCCGCGCGGCGCTTTTGTGCAGCAGCAGCTCGGCGCGAACGGCGCACTTCTAAAGGATCTTGCAGGGCGATACACACTCCGCACGTTCAAGTTTTCGTCGGGCGCCGAAAAAGTGAGTGGCACCTCTGACATGACGTATGCAGGCGATGAAACCCAGCTTGGCCATGCGCTCGATCACGTTCGTCAGGAAATGGCGGGAGTGCCGCTCGCGGGCATTGTCGTTGTTACGGATGGTGCGGACAATTCATCGGCACCGTTGTCCGAGTCGTTGTTGTCGCTGCGCAATTCATCAGTGCCGGTGTTCACAGTGGGGGTTGGACCGAATCATTTCACACGCGATGTACAGATTGGCCGTGTGCAGGCGCCGCGGCGTGTGCTGAAAGGATCGACGCTCGTTGTCGATGTGCCGATCACGCAGCGCGGCTATGCAGGTCACAAGGTGCCGCTGACTGTCGAGGATGGCGGCCGGATCGTGAGCGAGCAGGAGATCGAGCTGCCCGCCGATGGCGCGACGACGCCCGTGCGCGTGCACTTCACCGCGACAGAGGATGGCGATCGCACGTACAAGTTCCGGATCGCATCGCTGCCCGGCGAGCTCGTGACGCAGAACAATTCGCAGGATGCGTTCGTGACCGTGGAAGACAGGCGCGACAAAATTCTCTATTTCGAGGGGCAGCCGCGCTGGGAATTGAAGTTCGTGCGTCGCGCAGTGGTGGATGATCCAAATCTGCAGCTTGTCGTTTTACAGCGCACTGCGGACGAAAAATTCCTGCGTCTGGATGTGGACAATGGCCAGGAGCTTGTCGCAGGCTTTCCGACAACGCGCGAGGAATTGTTTGCGTATCGCGGTGTGATCATCGGCAGCGTGGAGGCGAGCTTTTTCACACATGCGCAGCTGCAGCTGCTCGCGGACTTTGCAAGCAAGCGCGGCGGCGGCCTGATGTTCATTGGCGGATCGCACGCATTTGCCGAGGGCGGCTACGAGGGCACTCCGCTCGCGGACGCGATGCCTGTGATTTTCGAGAAGCGCGACGCAGATCCGACATACAAATCGCTTCCAGTGAAAGTGATGCCCACGCGCATTGGCGCGACGCATCCCGCAACACAGCTGGGCGGTAGTGAAAGGGAATCGACGGAGCACTGGGCGAAGATGCCCGAGCTCACGACGGTGAACTTCATTCATCGTGCGAAGCCGGGAGCGACAGTGTTGTTGACGAGTCCTGCGCCGCGCGCCGGCGAAAACCAGGTGGTACTTGCTGCGCAGCGTTATGGCAAAGGTCGGACGATCGCGCTGACGCCGCAGGACACGTGGCTGTGGCACATGGACGCGGCCGTCCCGCTCGCCGACAAGACATACGAGACGTTCTGGCGGCAATTGTTGCGCTGGCTGGTGAGTGATGTGGCCGACCCGGTGTATGCGACAGTCTCGACCGAGACGCCGCTGCCGCACCAGCCCGTGACCGTATTTGCAAGCGTCGAGGACTCGACGTTCAATCCCGTAAACGATGCCGGAGTGACACTGTCCGTTACGGAGCCGTCCGGTGCGCGCACGGAAGTGCCAATGGAGTGGACGGTCAGCAAGGATGGTGAATACCGCGCGACGTTCACACCCTCCGAGCCCGGTGCGTACGATGTCAAAGTGAACGCAACGCGCAAAGGCGCATCGCTTGGTACGAACAGCACATTCGTGAGCGCAAGCGCCGGCGAGCGCGAATATTTCGACGCCGAGATGCGCGAGCCTTTGTTGCAGCGCATTGCAAAGGAAACCGGCGGACGGTTCTACACGCCGTCGAACGTGTCGTCACTGCCGGAAGACATCCGCTACAGCGGCGGCGGGTCGACATCGAGAGAAGAGATGGATCTGTGGGATATGCCGTTCGTGTTTTTGTTGTTGATTGCGTTGTTGGGAGCGGAATGGGGAGTGCGACGGGCGAAAGGGCTGGCATGAGGACGTTCACCCTTCCTACCCTGACCCGGCCACCACGCGGTGAGGTGGCGACGCGGCGACGCGGCGCACCCAGCGCCCGCCAAACGCGCGTCACCCCCGCGCCCCAAACCCCCGTCACCCCGTGCCCCCCGCGCCCCGGCCCGGGGGGGGTAGGGGGGGTTGTTGGGGGGTTTTTTTGGGGGA
>JBBQYT010000106.1:0-6823 GCA_038208385.1 Longimicrobiales bacterium
GAAGATCAGCTGTTCGCGGATCTCTTCGTTGTCGACCCTGGCGTACAATGCAGACAAACCCTCGATCGGCGTGCCGGCCTGGCCTGCCCAGAACAATGCCTTCTTGCGAACCTCGACCGACTGCTTCGGATCTACTGCCACATCCATCAACCACTTGTCGTTCCCCTCGCCCTTGCGACGCTGCGAGATCGAGAACAGCACCTTTTCCTTCAGGTCCTCGTTTGTCAGCTTCGTGAACAGTGTGCGCAGGAATATTCCATTGTCCGCGTTGTTCTGCTGACCCAGCCAGAAGATCGCCTTTTCGCGAATGTCGGCGGGCGCACTCTCGTTCATGGCATAATCGCGCAGGATCTGGCCTGCACGCTGGCTGTTGTGCTGCGAGATTGCAAAGACCGCTTTGTCGAGAATTTCCTCGTCCTTTGACGTCTTGAGGATTTGCTCGAGCAGGTTGATCGCTTTCTCGCCCGGCACCTGTGACATCCAGAACACGCCCTGCTCGCGCACGTCGGATGATGGATCCGTGCGGATGACGCTCATCAGGATGTCTTCCGTCTCGTCCGTGCGCTTTTGCGCAATGAGGAACACGGCTTTCTTGCGGAGTGATTCCGAGCATTCATCGCGCCGCGCGAGCACCTGCTTCAGAATCGGCACAGCCGCGGCCGCATCCATCTGAAGCAAGGCATTCAGTGCAGTGGCACGAACATCATCGTCATCATCATCACGGCCTTTGCATCCTGGCGTTCCGGGCTTTACAGCATCGCTTGCAGTCTTCGCGACCCTTGCTCCTGAATCCGCATTCCCGAGCCGCGCCTGCTCGCCGCGAATGCGCTCACGCAATACGCGCGCATCGCCGCGCGTCGCTGCGCGCGGATACTTGTCCGCCTGCCTCTCGAGCGCTTGCTGCGCGTTGTCGAGGTTGTCTTCGCCGCCAACGCGATACAGCGAGAACGCCTGCCAGTAAAGCGCATCGCCTGCATAGGTCGACTGCGGAAAGCGATCAGGGATGCGCGCGAACACATCTGCAGCGCGCTTGTAATTGTTCTGGTTCAGTGCTTCGCGTCCGAGACGATACAGCGAGTCGGCTGGATCTTTTTGATTCCAGCTCGCCGGTACGCGCACACTGGTCAGACTTGCGACATTTATGTTTTGGGCTGGTACCGCATCCGCAGATGCGGCGAGGAGCAGCGCCACTCCAAGCCAGCTGAATCGAAACTGTCTCATTGTTGTCTCCACGTGTTGGTTCAGATCCCCGCCGATGGACCGGCCGGAATCGCCGTGCGCAAGCGCGGCAGGACACCGCGCTTTTCCATTCCATCAACAACCATTTCGCGATCCGATGTACGACCGTGACTCGATGTCGCCTGCTGAATCTGTGCGAGTACGAGCTCAAGATCCTCGAGCAATGGACGCAGCTTCGGATCGCGTCCCGCAGGCGAGTCCATCAGCAGACGCGTCGTCGACAGCAAGTCCTTTGACCACGCCTGCATCTGATCGTCCTGCCGACCCGCCTTCGCTTCCGCCTCGTATGACGTCAGCAACGCCTCTACGCGCGTCATGTGCTGCAAAGCCGCCAATCGATACGGCAGCGCCGCCGCATCCGAATTCGCCGGCCGGTTTCCGCGCCAACCCGACCGGGCCGCAGTCACACTGGTCTCGACCGACGGGGTTTTTGTGCCTTCGGCGACGGCGACCTGATCATCCCTGTCACTCCGGGCAGGTCCCGGCGTCTTCGCGCGCGGAGCCACTGTCTGTGAGGCTGTCTGGCTGTCGGGCACCTCAGCGTTCGGTATCGCGACCCGCGTTGCAGCGCTGTCCGTCGGGGCTGTCATCGTCGTTGCAACCGGCGAAGTCGTTGTCTCACGCTTCATGCGGCCGATTCCAATGCCGATCGCAAGCATCGCCGCCAGGCCAACACCCCACGTAGCCCAGGTTGGAACTCCGCGACGGACCGGCAGCGGTGTCACTTTCCGCGCGGCCTGGATCCGCTCCCACATGAGATCGCGCTGGACCGCCGGCGGCGCGTTGTAATCGCTCGCCATCTCGTTCACCACTTCGTCGATTCGATCGTCGTTATTCATGACACCCACTCCCCTGCCAGATTGCTCAAGGTTTCCCGGAGCTTTGCCCGCGCTCTCGAGAGCCGTGCCTTCGACGTGCCTGCCGGCACTGAAAGCACCTCGCCAATTTCGTCGTGCGTGTAGCCTTCGACATCGTGCATCAAAAACACGACCCTGTAACGCTCAGCCAGGGAATCGATCGCCCTGTGCAACTTCTGTTTGAGCATTGGATCCGACCGCTTTTCCGGAGTTTCTGCGCCGGCGCCATGGATTTCCAGATCGACTTCGCGGGTCCGGAATCGCTTCGACTTCCGCAGTCCATTGAGACAGACCGATAGCGCGATCGAGTGCAGCCACGTCGAGAGGGCAGCATCGCCCCGAAAATCGCGCAGCCGCGAAAACGCCCGGATGAACGTTTCCTGGGTAAACTCCTGCGCCAGGTCATCGTCCCCCGCCATACGAAACGCCAGCCGGTACACCCGGTCGACGTGGTCATCGTAGAGTTGCCGTTCAGCAGCCGGGTCACCTGCCAGCACCCGGGCAATCAGTTGGTGTTGGTCCACCGACTCACTCGATCCGTTTGAACATTGCCTTCTCTGTACCTGGGACACTGCCCGGCGATTTTGCGTTGCGTTGCACTGCTTGGGTTGCCGCTGACCTTTGCTCTTTTTCTTACTTTTACGTCCGTCGATGGGCGGATGGGCGGATGGGCGGATGGGCGGCAACTCAGCGAGTACCGAAGCCACTTAGGTTGGCCAGCAGAGCTTTTACCGCCCATCCGCCCATCCGCCCATCGGCGGCGAAGAAAGAGAGAGAGAGACAAAACCGGAACGGGATGCGGAACCCGGACCCACGCGCGTGTAACAAATCAGCACCAACAAGGGCCTTCCGCCCACAGGGGAAATGCTGTAAATTCAACTCGTCCCCTAAGAAACAGCGCCTTGCCAGCGACGGCCGCAACCGTTCCGGCAGCCATCCGGCGCGCTTTCTGTTCTGTAGCACGCCCCAAAACGCGATTTCGCGGAGAATCATGATCCGTCGTGGGATCCTGAGGACAGCCTCTTCGACGACTGTGTTCGCTGCTGTACTTACAGTAGCCGCGGTCACGCCTGTGCGTCCGGGAGATCCTTCGCTCGTCCGGCGGATCGTCACGCGCGATGGCGCGCTCGAAATCTCGACACCGATTCCGCGAGCGCCGCACCAGGCGTTGCCGATGGTCCGCCTGCACACGTCTTCAAGGACGGCCGCGGCAGCGATCACACCGGCAATGGCGCTGTCGACGCCGGTCACGATGCTCCTGAGCAGTGCGTCTCCGCGTTACAGCTTCATGGATGAGCAGCTGCAGTTCACGCGAGTACGCGATGCGCAGGCCCTCAAGGAAGCGGCGCTGCGCACTGCATTCGCGTCAAAAGGCCTCGCTTTCCCATCGCACGACATTTTCCTGCGGGCATTCAAGCGCGACCGGGTGCTCGAGCTGTGGGCGCGCGATGGCGGCGGCAAGCCGTATACGCTGGTCAAGCAATATTCGATCTGCACGCTGGGCGGCAGCGGGCTCGGCCCGAAGCGTCGTGCCGGCGATGAACAGGTTCCTGAAGGTATCTACAGCATTGCTTCCTTCAATCCCGCGAGCCAGTACCTTCTCTCGCTCGGGATCAGCTATCCGAATCAGGCCGATCGCATTCGCAATGGCAATGACGAGCCGCTGGGCGGCTCGATCATGATTCATGGTGGCTGCAAGACGGTAGGCTGCATGCCGATCACGGATGACGCGATGAAGGAGCTGTACATCGCCGTTGCCGAAGCGCGCGCCGTCGGACAGGAAACGATTCCGGTTCACATCTTTCCCACGCGACTCGATGACGCTTCGGTCGCGCAGCTACACACCCTGTTCGCGAAATCGCCGAACCTCGTCTCCTTCTGGGACAACCTCAAGGAGTCATACGATTTCTTCGAAAAGTCGCACCAGCTGCCGCGCGTCAACGTCGATCCTTCAGGCAAGTATCGCATCGGCGCCTGACCAGGCCGTCGCAACAACTCCAGCGTCACCCGTTCAACATAGGCGAGGTTTTTACGTGATGGCGTATTCTTTACCGCGCGCTACCGGCCAGGCAGTCGCGCAGCACAGGAATGCGTTGCGCGCGCTATTGCTGGCTGTGAGCTGTGCGTCTCTCGTCGCATGCGACATTCCGACCGCTGCGCCGCGCTGGGATGTGAAGTTCATGGTGCCGTCGAAAGGCACTTCGCTTGCCGTCGGCCAGCTACTGCCGTCTTCCATCGTCGTCACATCCGATGCATCTGCATTTCAGGTCAACTTCACTCCGGTCACATTCTCGCGGACGCTCGGCGAGCTGTGTCCAGCCTGTACGTTGATCAACAATCAGCGCGTTCCGAAGCCGGCATTCACCGGCACACTGAACGGCTCGCTGACACTGCCCGCGGAGCTCGTCAACGCACAGATCCAGAGTGGCTCTGTCGACGTTGCAATCAGGAACAACCTGTCGTTTGATCCGATCCGGCCGAGCGCAACTCGCGGCACGATCACAATTGCAATCACGAGCGCGGGTGTACAGATCGGAGCCGCGACGATCAGTGGTATAGACACCGCACTCCCGACGGGCGCGACCATCGTCCGGTCGGTGCCGCTCGCCGTGAATGCATCACTCAGCAGCGCCGTCGGGATTACGCTGACGATTGATTCGCCTGCCGGCGATCAAGTCACGATCAATACATCGCAGACCATCAGCGTGACGGGTACACCGAACCTCGTACGCGTCCAGAACGTTCGCGTACTTATCGCAAACCGCGCTGTGTCGATCTCACAGGTCGACCTGAACCTGCAGGATGTGGACGATGTCTTCGTGAAGCGCATCCAGGGCGGCACACTGTTCCTGGATTTTGCGAACCCGTTCACCGGCGTTTCCGGCACACTCAGCGTTCGGATCTCGGCGCCGGGCTCGACACCGCTCGTACGGTCCGTCGCGATCAACGGACTCGCAAACCAGACAGTGAGCGTGCCGTTCACACGCGATGAGCTACGCTCGTTCATAGGAAAAAACGGCGCGACGCTGAGTGCAACGGGCACTCTTAATGGTCCAAACGGTGGTATTGCGATCACGCCCAAACAGCTCGTGGTGATCAGCTCGCGCTTCGAGCTCATCCTCTCGTCGACGGAGAATTGAGGATGAAGCTCGCACGTACTGCCAACGTCGTTATGCGATGCACTGCGCCGGCACTCGTCCTCCTCGCCTTCGCAGCGCCCGCCGCCGCACAGCTTCCGAGCGCTGCAACGGCAGGTCTCGGTATGGCCGAGAACTACACGGCTGTTGCGCGCGGATACAACGCGACGGCCTGGAATCCTGCGAACCTCGGGCTGTTCGGCAATCCCTCGGCGACACTCGCATTTTTTACGCTGCGCGCAACGGCCGGCCTCGGACCGATTACGCTGGGCGATGTATCGCACTTCAGCGGCAAGACACTCGATGCATCAACGCGCCAGAGCTGGCTGGACAAAATCACGGCGCAGGGAAGCGAGAAAGGTACGGGCGGAGCAGACATCACCGAAGTCGCAATGCAGGTCGGTCCATTTGGATTCCAGATCGGCACCAGCGTGCACGCCACTGCACACGTTCCGCCCGGCGCAGCCCAATTGATTCTGTTCGGTAACGAAGACCCTGCAACCGGACAGGCGACGACAATCGCATTCGACAGCGCGCGCGCAAATGCTGCAGCAATGTCGACGGTAGCCATCGCGTACGGGAAGCCGTTTACACTGGCGAACGGACAACGCCTGAGCTTTGGCGCGACGCTGAAATATACGATCGGCCATGTAATGGTGTACGGTCAGGACCAGGGCAGCAAAGTCACTGCGACTCCAATCTCGCTGAACGTCCAGTTTCCGACGATCACGACCGACACTGGATCGTACTTCAACAACGGCCACGGCATTGGGATGGATCTCGGCGGTGCGTGGCAGAACAGAATGTGGACGGTGTCAGGCGCAGTAAAGAACGTGTTCAACTCGTACAAGTGGACGGAAGGCAAGCTGCGCTATCGTCCGGCCCGCGCAGTGTTCACCGCAGATTCATCATCGACACACTTCGACCAGACAGCACTCGTCTACGCGCCGCAGGCACTGCGGGATCGCGTCGCCGCGCAGAAATTTCAGCCGACGGTCAGCCTGGGCGCAGCATTTCAGCCAGACGACCGCCTGACCGTCGACGCAGATTTTCGCGTGCGCACAACAAATGACAACGCGATCGCATTCGAGCCGCAAGTGCACCTGGGTGTCGGCGTAGATTATCGCGTATTGTCGTGGGTGGCGTTGCGAGCCGGCGTCGCGAAAGTGACCGATGGAACGGAGATCGGCGTCGGCATCGGTGTAAACATCGGAACGTTCAGCCTTTCGGCGAGCGGGGCGAGCCGGAGTGGCGCGTTGGGGAATGATACCATGGGAATGATTACTCTGATTTCGAGCTGGCCTGGCTCCTTGCGAAGATAGTTCAACATTGGTTGAACGGCCCTCACTGATCGGGAACGTTCACGTTTACGTGCATGCGTTCCGGGTCGGGTTTGCGCGGGTACGTTTAACGCACGCGCACGCGTTTACGGGACGGTATTTTCTTTCTGGGATAGTTCAGCGGGCGGGTTTTGTCGATGAAGCACGGTTTGATTCGAGTTTACAGCTGCACGTGCACGTAAACGTGTGCGCGTGCGCTCAACCTGCCCGCGCGAACGCGACCCGAAACACGTACCCCTACACGTGAACG
>JBBQYT010000107.1:0-6794 GCA_038208385.1 Longimicrobiales bacterium
GGCTTCGGGTGAGACGAAGATGCCTATCTTCAACCCACAGGTTAACTACGCACACACATCGATCGTGACGGAAGCTGAGCTGAAGGCTGGCGGCGGTACGTGCCCCAGCATCGACGCAGCGGCGGCAGGCGTTCTCTGCGACGATCGCGTTGCCCGCAACGTGACCAAAACCGCGGAAAAGCAGTACCTGCAGTCGAGGTCGAACCTGGCGTTCACGAAGTATGACAGCTCGCTGCGCAGCTACCCGATCATTCGTAACGAGGAGCTGATCCTGGACCGCGCCGAGGCGAATATTGCTCTCGGCAACATTGCCGCTGCAATCACGGACATCAATTTGATTCGCACGAAGTCCGGTGGTCTCCTGCCTCGCGCTGACCTGACTGCAGCCAACATCCTCGACGAGCTCCTCAAGCAGCGTCGTTTCTCACTGTATCTCGAGGGAGATCGCTGGCTGGCGCTTCGTCGCTACGGCAAGCTGAACACACTCCCGAAGGATTCACCGACGCATATCATCTGGACGAAGTATCCGATTCCGAACGCGGAATGCCTCGCGCGTGGCTCGGCGACATGCATGGCAACGGGCGGCAGCGCGATCGACGTCCTGCAGTAGAAGCAGTTTTGCATGGCAGGTGAGGCGGCGCCGGGGTAACCCGGTGCCGTTTTCTTTTGGTGGCCGAAGTCAGTAGATTGCGGCATCCGATGGATGGGAGGCTCGCTTGAATTCAAGCCATCTTCTGATCAGAGCTTATCTTACGACCCTGCTCCTAATGGCCGCGGGCTGCGGCGGCCAGGCGCAGCAGGCCGTCCTCGCCCCGCACGAGATCAAGGAGCCCGCGGCGAACTTCGGCGTCCAGCCGGCACCCGCCGCGGCCTATCATTTGTACGTCGGCAATGAATCATCCGACCTGGTCAGCAAGGTGACGTTTGTGCCAGGTGTGGGTGCCAGGGTCGACAGGGATGTACCTGTCGGCATCATGCCCGCGGACGTGGATGGTCCGCACGGTGTCGTTGTTTCGCCCGACAGCAGATACTGGTACGTGTCGCTCGCGCACGGCACGCCGTTCGGTCGCGTAGTGAAAATTGCAGTCGATGGCGATTCGGTTGTCGGCATGGTCGAGCTCGGGATGTTTCCTGCGACGATCACGCTCAGCCCCGACGGTCAGTTTCTTTACGCGGTAAACTTCAATCTTCACGGCGATGCAGTGCCGTCGTCGGTATCGGTGGTCTACACGCCGGACATGGTGGAGATCGCGCGTCCGACCACGTGCGTGATGCCGCACGGCAGTCGCCTGAACGTGAATGGTACGAAGCAGTATTCTGCGTGCATGCACGATGATGAGCTTGTCGAGCTGGACACGCGCACGTTCCAGGTCACGGCGCGCTTCAGTGTGAGGCCCGGCTTCGAGACGGCAATGCCGCTGGTGACGCCAGGTGAACATGATCACGCGGCCATGGACATGAACAGCATGGGAATGGCGCCGGTGGTTTGCTCGCCCACGTGGGCACAGCCGGGAGCAGGCGCGTGGTCGAGCTTCGTATACGTCGCGTGCAACAAGAACGCGGAAATCGTCGAAGTGGACGTACGCACCTGGAACGTGACGCGTCACTTTCCGACGGGTAAGACACCGTACAATCTTGCGGTGACACCCGACGGCAAGCTCATGCTTGCGACATTGAAGTCGATGGCAGCTGTTGCAGTCATCGATGTAGCGACGGGCAAGGAGCTCGCGCGCATCGCGACATCGCGTCCGGTCACGAGCGGCGTTGCAGTTTCGCCGGACGGGCTCTATGCGTTCGTAACGAACGAAGCTGTCGGGAGCACGCGCGGCACCGTCGATGTGATCGACTTGAAACAGCTCGCAAAGATCGCGTCCGTCGACGTGCAATATCAGCCGGGTGGTGTCGACGTCGTTCCGCTGTCCACGCATTGACTACCAGTCAGCCGCGCAAACATTGTTAGACTATGTGACGACGGACCGGAACCAACCGGTCCGTCGTCGTCTTTCGGGAACTGAAATGACGAATTCTGGCGCGCGCATTACGCCATATGAGATGGTGTTCGGCACGGGGCCGTTCGAAGCGGAGCGCTTTCCGGCTATCGCATCCGAGGCCACTGGCCGCGGCTTCGACCTGCTGGACCCCGAGCGTTTCGTGATGCTCGGTGAGACGGGTACGCTCATCCGCGAGATCCTGGGCGAGGATGATGCAGGTGAGGTGGTGTCTCAGCTTGGTGCGTTGTTGTACCACGCATTCCACTTCGCGCGCACGGACAAGCTCGTCATCGAGCTTAGCGAAGCTGATGCACGCGCCCTCACCCAGGCGAAGCCCGGCTCCGACGCACATTATACTCCGCCCTCTGTCGCCGGCTACGTCCAGCTTCCGCGTAACCTGTTCTGGAGCAGGATCGACCCCGCAGCGCCGGCAGAATCCATTGATGGCTTCTTCTGGGTGTGGCGTGAGATCCAGTCGCCACAGCTCGCGCGTCTGCAGCTTCTCCTGGTTCTTGGACTGCGGCCTGATCGTGCGGGCCTCAGCCTCATCGACATTGGTGAAGATGTGCCCGGCACCCTCGGCGCGTGGGCAACGCTGCACGCGCGCGATGATGGCGAGGATTTTTCCAACGTGCTACCCGGCGGTGAGATTCAGAAGCTGCTGGCCGTCACGACGCGGCTCGAAGCACTGAAGCTCGCCGCACTGTGTTTCAAACGTGGATAAACACGCGATCGCACTGCTGCTCGATGAGATCGGCACGCTGCTGGACCTGCAGGGAGAAAACCAGTTCCGCTCGCGTGCATACTATGCTGCTGCACGTGCAGCAGAAGCGGTGGAAGGCGATATCGTCGCCCTCGCGCGCTCCGGTGAGCTCGAGAGAATGCCGGGCTTTGGGCCCGGCACTGTTGCAGTCGTGCGCGAGCTGATCAATACGGGCGAATCGCTCATGCATAAAAAACTGCGCGAGAAAACGCCGGATGGCTTTTTCGAGATGCTCGGCGTTCCGGGCCTCGGTCCGCGCCGCATTCACACACTGAGCGATCGACTCAAGATTCGCTCGCTCGATGATCTCGAGGAAGCCGCAACCAAAGGACGCCTCGCCGCGCTGCCGGGGTTTGGTGTGAAGACGCAAGAGAAAATCCTCGCGGGAGTCGGCTTTGTCCGCACGACAGCGGGGCGGCGCAAACATCACGAAATGATCCAGGTTGCTGACTGGATTTTGTCATTTCTGATGGCGCATCAGAATGCCGAAGAAGCAAAGCCCGCGGGAGAAGCACGCCGGCTGATGGAGACGGCACAGCGCGCGGATTTCGTCGTCGCGACATCGTCTGCAGACGATGTCATTCGGGACTTTCTCGCGCTGCCGGGCACGTCGAGAGCTGAGCGTACGTCGGAGCGGGAGGCGGTCGTGCGGCTCGCCGACGGTTTCGAGCTGCATCTGAGGTGTGTGCCGCGCGCCGAGCTTGCAACGGCGCAGCTGTTCGCCACAGGCAGCGAAGAACACGTCGATGCTCTTGTCGAACGCGCAGAAGAGCGGGGCTTCGATCTGCGCGCTGATGGATTGTTCGAGCACGGCAGGCGCATTATTACGAAAGACGAAGCCGCCGTCTACAAGAAGCTCGGCCTTGCCTGGGTGCCGCCCGAGCTGCGCGAGAATGACGGCGATATCGATGCGGCTGCTGAGGACGGGCTGCCGACGCTCGTCACGTATGAAGACTTGAAGGGCTGCTTTCACAATCACACTACGTACAGCGACGGCAAGTCGACGCTGACGGAAATGGCGGAAGGTGCGCTCGAACGTGGCTGGCGTTATCTCGGCATAGCGGACCACTCACAGAACGCGAGTTACGCCGGCGGGCTCACTCCCGTCGATGTTGCGCGGCAGCACGGCGAAATCGATGAATGGAACGGGCAGCACGGCTCGGACCTCTGGTTGTTCAAAGGCATCGAGGCTGACATTCTGACGGATGGCAGTCTCGACTATTCGGACACTCCCGATGTTCTGGCATCGCTCGACTTTGCAGTTGGGTCCGTGCACTCATCATTCAATCTGCCGGAGAAACAACAAACGGAACGAATGCTGCGCGCGCTTTCGAGCCCGTACCTTACGTTTCTGGGACACGCAACGGGCCGTAAGCTGCTCATTCGAAAAGGCTACGCAATCGACATCGAGGCCGTGATTGCGAAGGCTGCGGAGCTTGGGGTGCCGATCGAGATCAATGCAGATCCGAATCGGCTCGATCTCGACTGGCGTTACTGGCATCGTGCAAAGCAAATGGGCGTTCGTACGGCGATCAATCCCGATGCACACTCGGTCCGGGCGCTCGGCGTGGTGCGCTACGGTGTGAACATGGCCCGCAAAGGCTGGCTGACCAGGGAGGACGTGGTGAATACGTGAAGTCTCGCGCGCGTGAAGAAGTTTTTTCGTGAGCGGAGGAATTCAGCATGAAGCGCGAGTCGAAGACTGCAAAGCGGGAGCGCACGGTCGAGATCATACGTCGCCTGAAGGAGCGGTATCCTGATGCGAAGACATCGCTGGACTTCGAGAATCCGTATCAGCTGATTGTCGCGACAATTCTGTCGGCGCAGTGCACCGACGAGCGCGTGAATCTGACAACGCCTGTGCTGTTCAAGCGCTATCCGAATGCCGAGGCGCTTGCAGATGCACGCACGGAAGATGTCGAAGAGATGATCAAATCGACGGGTTTTTTCCGTAACAAGACGAAAAGCCTGCTCGGGATGGCCAATGCAGTCATGAGGGACCATGGAGCCGAGGTCCCGAAGACGATGGCGGAGCTGGTGAAGCTTCCGGGTGTTGGTCGCAAAACGGCCAACGTCGTGCTTGGAAATGCATTCCACATCGACGAGGGCATCGTCGTCGATACGCACGTGTCACGCGTCTCCGGCCGGTTGGCCCTCACGTCGAACACCGATCCGGAAAAGATCGAACAGGATCTGATTCTGCTCGTACCGCGCGAGGATTGGACGATTTTTTCGCACCTGTGCATCTATCACGGTCGCGCCATCTGCAAGGCACCGACACCGCGCTGCGACGAGTGCCCGCTCGCCGATATTTGTCCGACTGCGCCCAGGTATCTGGGTGCGTCGACGAAGAAGCGCGGGAAAACCGCGAAGCGCGTGACTACGCGCAAAAAGGCAAAATGACGTCTACCGGTAGTGGTGGCCGCAACGCCCTCGCGACGGCGCGTAGCCCGTTCCTTCTGCATGGTGCGCAGCAGCCCGTCGACTGGATGCCGTGGGGCGATGAGGCATTCGCCCGCTCACGCGCAGAGAACAAACCAATTCTGCTCGACATCGGCGCAGTCTGGTGCCACTGGTGCCATGTGATGGATCACGAGAGCTACGAGGATCCGGCAACCGCGCGCCTCATCAACCAGCTGTTCGTTCCCGTCAAAGTCGATCGTGATGAGCGTCCTGATGTCGACGCGCGTTACCAGCGTGCAGTGCAGGCGTTGAGCGGTCAGGGCGGTTGGCCGCTCACTGCGTTTCTGACGCCGGACGGCGAAGTGTATTACGGCGGGACGTACTTCCCGCCACAGGAGAGCCACGGCAGGCCGTCTTTTCAGCGGGTGCTGCGCGAAGTCGCACGCGTCTGGTCCGAAGATCCCGGCCGCGCGCGCGAAACTGCCCAGTCCGTGCGCACGCGCATCACAGCATACGCAAAGTCGGAGACGCAGGCTGGCGACGTCACGCCTGCACTCATCGATGAAGCCGCCGAGGAATTCGCGCATAACTTCGACTTTCGTCACGGCGGCTTTGGTCGCGCGCCCAAGTTCCCCAATGCGGGCGCAATTGCACTGCTGCTGGATTACTCGATCGACAACGGACACGAGTGGGCGCGCCGCATTGTATCGGAGACGCTCGTCGCGGTGGCGCGCGGCGGCATCTACGACCAGCTCGGCGGCGGCTTTCATCGCTATTCCACCGACGTGCGCTGGATCATCCCACACTTCGAGAAGATGGCATACGACAACGGTGTGCTGCTCGAAGTGTGCGTCCAGACATTTGCTGCCGTCGGTGGTGCGCACCTGCGCGACGCCGCGCTCGGCATCGTCGCGCACTACGTCGATGTCGCGCCCGCGCTCGTAGAGGCTGGAGGCTTTCCTGCGTCGCAGGACGCCGATGTCGGTAACGATGATGGCGACTACTGGACATGGACCGTGCCCGAGCTGCGCGCCGCGCTCGACAACGACGCTCAGTTGTCGCGCGTCGCAGAGCTTCACTTCGGTCTGGATGACGAGGGCGGCGCAATGCATCTCGATCCTGCGCGCCATGTTCTTTTTCAGGCGCGCAGCGCCGCCGAGATCGCGCAAAGTGTAAATCTGTCCGAGGACGCAGTTGTCGCATTGCTCGCGGACGCGCGTGTACGACTCAAGCGTGTACGCGACAGTCGCCCGCGTCCGTATGTGGACGAAACGGTCTATGCGAGCTGGACGGCGCTCGTCGCGAGCGGGCACATCGCAGCGGCGCGCTATCTCGATCAGGCAGGCGCGGCTGACAGAGCACTGCGCGCGCTCGGACGCATCTGGACGGAGTCGTTCGTACCGGAGCAGGGCGTGCAGCACCGTGTCGGTGACCGCGAGTCGGGATTGTTCCTGGAGGACCAGGCGTACGTAGCACAGGCGCTGCTCGATGCGTTTGAGTACACGCAGGATGTTGGACACCTGGACCGCGCCGAAACCCTGGTGCGGGTGACGCTCGCGCATTTCCAGGATGATGATGGCGCCTTCGGCGATGTTCCGAAGACGGCCCGCGAAACTGCTTCGCCGCTGGGCGAGGAA
>JBBQYT010000108.1:0-6786 GCA_038208385.1 Longimicrobiales bacterium
GACGAATGCGGATGTCCGTTTTGCCCGCAATCAGCTGCGGCACGAGGTAGTACCTCGAATTGAGGCACTCCTGCCCGGCGCGACGCTCGAGCTGCTCGATCTGGCAGACCGCTCGCGGGCACAGGAGCACGCCTGGAAACCGTTGGTGCGCGAAGCGTTTAGCCGGGTGGTCCAGCCTTTGGGAAACGGCGGTTTTGTGCTTGCCAGGCCCTTCCTGCTGGCGTATCATGCGGAGATCAACGCCCGCCTGATCCGGGTGCTCGTACGCCGTCTGGGTGGTGCCCTCGATCGGGCCGGAACCCAGACGGCAGTTCAATTTATCAGCACCGCGTTGAGCGGGAGTGTCCTCGAGCTGGGCAGCGGGATCGAGCTTGGTCGAGACTTCGACTCCCTTTCCGTGACTCGCCGCGTCGCCGCGTCACCGCGTCACCGTGTCGAAGTGGGGAGGGGGCGACGCGGTGAAGGAGCGACGCAGCGCCACACCGATCAGACCGTTGTGATCGAGGGGCCGGGCAGCGGTTCGTCCCGTGCCTGTCTCGATGGTCGGGCGTTCTGCGTAGACTGGACAGTGGGCGCGGGGCTGCGGTTTCCGCTCGAGGTGCGGACCTGGCGGCCGGGTGACCGGATCAGGCTGCCGTACGGAACAAAAAAGTTGAAGAAGCTGTTTGCAGAGCAGCGCATTGTGCGTGCGGCGCGCGCGCGAATTCCGTTGCTTGTCGATTCTGATGGAGCTGTGTTGTGGGTTCAGGGCGTTGCGCGCGCGGCCGGCGTGCCGGTTGCTGAAACGGAATTCCAAATCGTGGTGAGTGATGCCGAAGACGATTGAGACGATGGCTCGTACGGGGGGTCAGGAGCTTCGTCGCATCGTCTATACGGCGGATGACATAGCACGGCGTGTGCGGGAGATGGGCCAGGAGATTTCCGAGGCGTATCCGCCGGGCGAGGAGCTGCTGGTGCTGGGGCTGCTGAAAGGGTCTTTTATCTTTTTGGCGGACCTGGTGCGTGAGATTGCGCGTCCGCTCGTCGTCGATTTCATCGTCGCGTCGAGCTATGGCGCGGGCACGGTCAGCAGTGGAGATGTAAAGCTCGTGTACGATCCGTCTGCGACGTTGAAGGACCGGCATGTGCTGTTGGTCGATGACATTGTGGACAGCGGCAATACATTGAACAGGCTTACGCCGCTGCTCGAGAAGCGCGGGCCGAAGAGCCTGGCGCTCGTGGCCTTGCTTCACAAGCGGATTGCGGAAAATCTGGTCATGGAGCCGCGCTGGGTGGGCTTTGACGCTCCCAGGGAGTTTCTGATCGGGTATGGTTTGGACCACAGCGAGAACTACAGAAACCTGCCATTCATAGCGAGTTTGTAGGCGGTCGCACGAACTGCACACCCTTCGAGGGGTAGCACACCCTACCGGCCCAACTGGGTTCGGATGACAGCTTGACAGCAAGGCGTTTAGAACATGGCTGATCGCGAGATTAAACCGGGGAATCGACCGGGCAACCGCTGGACGCGTCTCTCGAAGACCGCGTCCTTCTGGATTCTTGTCTTCCTCATTCCGGTTCTGATTCTGCAGGTGCTCGGGACGCGTCGCGAAGAGAGCGCAGAGCTTTCGTATACGCAGTTCGGCGAGCAGCTGAAAGAGAACAACCTCATTGAAGTGACGATCATCGACGGCAAGCGCGTCGAGGGCGTCATGCGCAATCCGATTGTGGTCAACAGCCACAAGGTTCGTCAGTTCTGGACGCTGCTTCCGTTCAAGGACAGCGACAAGATCCTGGCCGACCTCGAGGGCAAGAACGTGGTCATCCGCAGTGCCGAGCCACGCCAGAACTGGTGGGCGATTCTCGTGAGTGCGCTCCCGTGGGTGCTCATCATCGGCTTCTGGATCTTCATGCTGCGGCAGATGCAGGCCGGCGGCTCGAAGGCATTCCAGTTCGGCAAATCAAAGGCGCGACTGCAGACGGGTGACACCCCCAAAGTCACGTTTGCGGATGTCGCCGGTTGCGATGAAGCGAAGGAAGAGCTGAAAGAAGTCATCGACTTCCTGAAGGACCCGCAGAAGTTCAGCCGACTCGGTGGTCGTCTGCCGAAGGGCGTGCTGCTGATTGGCCCGCCGGGAACCGGCAAGACACTGCTCGCGCGGGCCGTCGCCGGCGAAGCCGGCAGACCGTTCTTTTCGATGTCGGGCTCGGACTTCGTCGAGATGTTTGTTGGCGTAGGCGCATCGCGCGTTCGCGATCTCTTCGAGCAGGGCAAGACACACGCGCCGTGCATCATCTTCATTGATGAAATCGATGCGGTCGGTCGTCACCGCGGCGCAGGCCTCGGTGGTGGTCATGACGAGCGCGAGCAGACACTGAACCAGCTGCTCGTCGAGATGGACGGCTTCGAGTCCAATGATGGTGTCATTCTGCTTGCGGCGACCAACCGCCCCGACGTGCTCGATCCTGCGTTGCTGCGGCCTGGTCGCTTCGACCGTCAGGTCGTTGTCGATGCGCCGGACGTGAAGGGCCGTGAAGGCATCCTGCGCGTGCACCTGCGCAAGATTCCGTTGGCCAACGATGTCGAGGTGATTTCGGTAGCGAAGGGTACACCTGGCCTCAGTGGCGCCGATCTCGCCAATCTCGTGAACGAAGCTGCGCTGCTTGCGGCGCGGAAAAATCACGAGAAGGTGATGATGTCGGACCTCGAGGAAGCCAAGGACAAGGTCATGCTCGGCACAGAGCGCCGCAGCATGGTGCTGTCGGAAGCCGAACGTAAGCTGACTGCATATCACGAGGCTGGACACGCTGTCGTCGCAGTGCGGACGCCGGGACTCGATCCGGTCCACAAGATCACGATCGTGCCGCGTGGTCGCGCGCTTGGCGTCACTGCATCATTGCCGGAAGAGGATCGTCATTCCTACTCGCGCGACTTCCTCGTTGCGAGCCTCGCCATGCTGTTCGGCGGGCGCGCTGCAGAAGAGCTCGTGTTCGGTCCCGAAAAGATCACGACCGGTGCCGGGAACGACATCGAGCGTGCGACGCACATGGCGCGGCGGATGGTCACTCAGTTCGGTATGAGCGATGTCATCGGGCCGATGTCCGTTGGCGATGCCGAGCAGGAAGTTTTCCTCGGCCGTGAGATCACACAACGACGCGAAATCTCGCAGCGCATTGCCGAGCAGGTGGACGGTGAAGTGAAGCGACTGATCGATGAGGCGTACCAGCAGGCTTTGCAGACGGTGCGCAATAATCGTCAGCTGCTGGATGAGATTGCGGTTGCCTTGCTCGAGCGTGAGACGCTCGATCGCGAGGAGGTTTATCTGCTCGCGACAGGGAAGCCGCTCCCGGCGATGAAGGTGTCCGACCCGGGTCCAATGGCTCCGCCGCCGAGTGGTACTCCGGTGCCGGCCGCGCGCGAAGAGCGTCCGCGCCTCGGTGGTGCCGGCGAGCCGCTGCCCGCGACGTTCAGCATTACGCGACCCTTCACTGAAAACGGATCGTGACAACGGCCTGATGGATTCCAACCAGCAGCCCCGCCACGACGAAAAGACGCGGGGGCACGGTGACCGGGCGAACCCCGCGCCACCGCGTCCCCGCGTTGCTTCATCAGGCCCGCTCGCGCCGCATCAGCAGATGTGGCAAACCGGGCGCGGCCCGCTCTCACTGGACCGTCCGCGCGTGATGGGGATCCTGAACGTCACGCCCGATTCGTTTGCCGATGGCGGCCTGCATGACGCGCTCGACAGTGCGCTCGCACATGCAGAGCAGATGCTCGAGCAGGGCGCGGACATCATCGACATTGGTGGCGAATCCACGCGTCCGGGCGCCACGGCCGTGACTGCGGAAATGGAGCGCGCACGCGTGCTGCCAGTGCTGCGCGAGATCGTGCGTCGGTGGCCGGATGCACTCGTTTCGATCGATACCGTGAAGTCTGATGTCGTCCGGGCTGCGCTCGATGAAGGCGCTGCGATCGTCAATGACGTCTCCGCAGTGCGACTCGATCCGGCCATCGCAGATCTGTGCGCCCGGCATGGCGCCGGACTCGCGCTGATGCACTCGCGCGGCGCCGTGAACGAGATGGCCAGCTACTCACAGGCGGTCTACACCGATGATGCTGTAGGCGACATGGTGCGCGAGCTTGCGGATGCCGCGGAAATCGCGCGATCGCGAGGCTGCGCGCCGGAGACGATTGTCCTCGATCCGGGTCTTGGTTTCTCGAAGCGCACGGAGCACAGCGTCGCTGCCCTCGCGCACCTCGATCGCTTCATCGCGCTGGGATTCCCGGTGCTGGTCGGACCATCGCGCAAGCGATTCCTGGGCGAAGTTGCGGGCGGACTTCCGGTGCAGGATCGATTGCCCGGTACCATCGCAGCGTGCGTCGGCGCGCTGCACCTTGGCGCGCGCATTTTCCGCGTGCATGACGTGCTCCCTGTGCGGCGCGCGTTGCTCGTCGCGGAGGCCGTGCGCGTGGCGGCGCAAACCCGGTGAGCTATCTGGACAACGTTCAGGCTGCGCTGCCGGGTGTCCGGGATCGCATTGCGCGGGCGCTCGAGAAACGTGGTCAGAACGACGACGTGACGATCATCGCGGTCACGAAGGGGCATCCCGTCGATGCCGTGCGCGCGGCCCGCGATGCCGGTCTGGACAATTGTGGCGAGAATCGCGTGCAGGAGCTGGACACAAAAATCAATGTGATCGGCCGCGCTGCCATCGCCTGGCATCTGATTGGTCACTTGCAGCGCAACAAAGCCCGGCAAGCGGTCCCGCTGTTCGACCTGATCCATTCCATCGACAACCTCGAGCTCGCGCAGGTGCTCGATAAGGAGGCGGCGCGCGCGGGCACGAAAGTCCGTGGCCTCGTTCAAATCAACACGTCGGGAGAGGACACAAAGGGCGGGTTTTCGATGGCGGAAGTGGTGGATGCGGTGGCGAAAATCTGCGCCCTGCCGAACCTCCGCATCGAGGGTCTTATGACGATGGCGCCGCTCACAGAAGATGAGGCGATGATCCGCGCGACATTCGAGCGTGCAAGGCGGGCTTTCGATGCATGTGGACGTGACGTAACCGGCTTTGACGCGCATCATCTTTCGATGGGAATGTCGCACGACTTCGAGATGGCGGTGGCGGAGGGAAGTACTATGGTGCGCCTTGGTACTGTGCTATTTGGTGCACGTGACGGCTGAGTCCATTTGACGGGGCGACGCGGCGGAGGGGGCGACGCGGCGAGTGGGAGACACGTCACCGCGTCACCGCGTCATTGGGTGGTGCAGGGCGGGAGATGCGGTGGAGCCGTGATGTTCGGCACTTGTTTGGTGCATGCTAAACTCATATTGTTAACCATTGTAGCACGTACAGGCAGACTACGTGTTCCCTCTTTGTGGAACGGCTGACATGATCGATCTCACTCCCCTCGAAGTGCGGAAGAAGAAGGGCGACTTCCGTAAGGCGATGCGAGGATACGATCCCGCCCTTGTCGATGACTTTCTCGATGTTACTGCGGACCGCATGGAAGAGCTTGTCCGCGAGAACATGACGTTTTCGGATCGGGTCACCCGGCTGGAGGTGCTGGTAGCCGATTACCGCGAGCGTGAAAAGGCGTTGACGGAAGCGCTGGTGAGCGCCCAGGAGATGCGCGAGGAGACGCGCCGCCAGGCGCAGCGCGATGCGGATTTGCTGCGTCGTGAGGCCGAGGCCGAAGCGGCTGACATTCGCGCCGCCGCGCACCAGGCAAAGGAAAAGGAAGAGGATGGGCTCCGCCGTCTGCGCGCACAGCGCTCGCAGCTGATGAAGAGCTTCCGCGCATTCCTGGAGCGCGAGCTGGCCGAGCTGTCCGTCGCCGAAGAGGCGCTCGGTCTGCGCCGTGGTCGTGGCCGTGGACGTGGCGCTTCTGCAATGACGGCCGACCTGTTTGCGGAAGCAGAAGACGGTGACCTCGATGATGACGATGCGTCTGCATTCGACGCTCAGGACAGCATTCCGTCCGGTCCCGAGCTCGTGATTGGCACCGAGCGGCGCCCGGCGCGCGCCCGTCGTTCGCCGAAGCCGGTTCGGGAGGCGCTGGTCGAAGAAATCGCCGCGCCGAAGGATCTGTCGACAAACGGCGTCGGGGACGAGGAAGAAGCATTCGACGTGGCGGAGTTCGCGCCTGCCGATGAGCCGCCCGCTGTAAAACCCCGGCCTGCGGTGATGCTGCTCGGGGATTCCGATGGGGCGGAGCCCGAGCTCAATGGCAACGGCGATGGTCAGGCGCTGCCTGAGGACACGACAATGCGCAGCCATGACCGCGCGAAGGCCACGTCCCTCGCCGCGCTCGAAGAAGAAGTGCTCCGTGAGCTCCGTGAGCAGCCGCATTCCGCCGAAAAAGCGGCGCTGCTCTCGTCGGTCCTCGAGGAGGACGTCTGACGGTAGCCTCAGCGGACGCGCAGCGATCTGCGCTCCGCGAGGCCGTTGGTGCTGTTCGCGCCCGCACGTCGCTCGCACCCGAGGCTGCCATCATTCTTGGCACCGGTCTCGGTGCTCTCGCGGATGAAATCGAAATCGAGACGGCGATCCCGTATACCGAGATCGCGCATTTCCCGCTCTCGACCGTCGAATCGCACACTGGCCGCCTCCTTTTCGGTACGCTTGCGGGCCGCAACGTTGTCGCGATGCAGGGACGCTTCCACCGATACGAAGGCTACACACTCCAGCAGGTCGCGTTTCCCGTCCGCCTGATGCAGATGCTCGGCGCACACACGCTGATCGTGTCGAACGCGTGCGGCGGCCTGAATCCGATGTGGAACTTGAGCGATGTGATGCTGATCG
>JBBQYT010000109.1:0-6766 GCA_038208385.1 Longimicrobiales bacterium
AGCTCGACCTGGCGCGTGTCCATCACCTCCGTCACGACCGGCATGCCGCTCTCGCTGCGCACTTCGCGCAGCATCTTGAGCGCCTCCTCACCGAGGCCGCGGAACGAGTAGGGCGAGGTACGTGGCTTAAAGGCGCCGCCACGGAGCATCCTGCCGCCAGCCTGCCCGACCGCCTTCGCGACCTGCGTGAGCATCTCCTTGCCCTCGATGGCGCACGGACCCGCGATCACGACGATCTCCGCACTGCCGAACGCGGCTTCACCTACCCGGACGACGGTGGGTCCCGCAGCGAATTCACGCGACGCGAGCTTGTACGGCTTCAGGACTGGAAGCACGGATTCCACGCCGGGCATGGTCTGCAGCGGCAGCTCGCGCAGGCGCTCTTCGTCTCCGATGCAACCGATCAGAGTCCGCTGCTCACCCTGGCTGACGTGGGTGTGAAGCCCCAGTGCTTCGATTCGTTCGCGAATGTGATCCAGCTCGGCCGGAGAAATCCCTGGTTTGGTCACAATGATCATGCTGCTACTCCGAGGTACGGGAAATAAAAACGGCCCTCTTTCGAGGGCCGCTAAAGCCAGGCGTTGAACCGCGGGAAAATTACCCGCGCGCCAGCTCGCGCCCTCGACCAAAAGGCCGATAGGTAAAGTACGAATACGCGTACACGCAGAGCGAAAGGCGAATGTTCATGGCTCGATTATGCGCCTATTCAGTGGAGAAGTCAACGATGCCGTTGGGTACGGGGCGTTAAGTGAAGGACGGACCTGTTGGCGCAGTGAGGTTTCGGTGGCTCCCATAGTTACGGGTTTGGAACGGCCCTTGCACTAAGCCGCTTCGGATTGGCCTTTAGTCGTAGACTGCCTTCAAAAGGCAGGGCTGATCCCGGTGTCGCGCGAGTCCCGTGCGATATCGAGATGGCCCAAGGGAGGGGCCGGGCACTCTTGAGGCGACGGTCGGCTGACCGTCACAAGAGAGATGGCCGAGGGTTGGGTTCTTACACAGGAGAAAACAGGAAATGACTGCAAAGAGAGTAGCTGCTGTCGCGGCTGCAATGTTCGCCATGACGTACGCGAGCCCGGCATCAGCGCAGAAGTATAATTTCGACTTCGGCGTCAATGGTGGTGGGTCGTGGTACAGCAAGTCACTGTCGGGATCCGATCTCGGCGCAACGACGGGTGGTGACGTCGGCTTCAAGCCCAGCGCTTTGTTGGGAAGCCAGCTCACGTTCTGGGCGCTGCCGTTGCACATTGGACCGCGTTATGGGCTCCGACTGAATGGCACGTTCAGCGATGGCAAGCTCGAGCAGCATATTACGAGTGGCACGAACACGGAGTTGTTCAACCACATCAATATGTGGAGCGGCTCGGCGGACCTGATGTTCGGCTTGAAGGCCCCGCGCGACACATGGTCGGGCATGGAAGTCCTGCCGTACCTCGCATTGGGCGGCGGCCTGAAGTGGACGAATCCTGCTGGCGATCAGTATACGATCAACGACAACACAGCGCAGAAAAGCTGGAATGGTTTCCCGATCACATGCTTCAATGGCGCATGCTCGGGTCCGTCTTCGACACCGCCGGGTGGCTTCGCAGTCGGCACGACTTCGACCCCGAATTCTATTGCTGGACAGCAGGCGTATTTCTTTGGTGAGCAGAAGAGCCCGATGGGCCTCGTTGGCCTGGGCACAGACATTCGTCTAACGCCGATGTTTGCGCTGCGTCTAGAGGTTGGTGACCGCATCTGGAGGGCACCGATCGAGCGTGCGAATGCCCCGCTCGTTGGATATCCGATAACAGTCACGACAAATGACGATTCACGCGTTGGCAAGGTTGTGAATGAAGTCTATGCGCAGCTCGGAATGCACATGCTGTTCGGTCTGCAGCACGCACCGGTCGTAGCGATCGTGGCACCGGCACCGGCTCCGCCGGTATCGACACCCGCGCCCGCTCCGGTTGTTGTTGAAGAGCGTTCGGTTCAGGTCTGCGTGGTCGATCCGACCAACACCGCGGGTCTCCGCACTTTGGACGCGGTGTTTGTTCCGAGCACGAATGAGACCTATGTGACGCAGAATGGCAATCGCGTTCTGCTGACCACGGCATACGGCAGCGCACCGGTTGCATCGGGCGCAGACTGGTTCGTACAGGGTCAGCCGCTGACACTGTCGATCGGTCCGTCGGGCAAGGCGCAGTACACGACATACGGAAGCTCGCGCATGATCAATGCGACGGACCTTGGCTACCTCGGCACGGTTCGCGGGCTGCCTGTGTACGCTGACCGCGATGACATCAAGGATGTTCAGCACCAGCTGGATGAGCTGCGCACAGCGCGGGCAAACGGCGACCTGAACGACATTCTCAATCAGCAGAAGGACCTGCAGAAGCGCCTCGACACCATGAAGGTGGTGTACGTTCCGCTTCAGCCGACAGGCTGCGTCTTCCAGGCGATGCAGCGCGTCGAGGAAGTCCGCAAGAACCGCTAATAGGGATTCTGCAGACTGTGGGGAGCGCCCGGCCAAATGGCTGGGCGCTTTCTTTTGTGTAAAGTATTTTGTTTTGCAAAAGCGCGAGGGGGCATCCTAGATTGGCGAGTCCCCTTCGTCGTCTCTCTTGCTGGCTGGATTCATGGCGGAAGCTACCCTGCAGCGAACGGAATCAACACCGGACATCGACCGGCTTCGCGACATCGCGACGCGGTTGCGCGTGGACATCATCGAAATGCTCGCAGAATCGCAGAGCGGTCATCCGGGCGGGTCGCTTTCTGCTGTCGAGATCGTCACCGCGCTATATTTTGGTGGCTTCCTGCGCTACGATGCAAAACGTCCGGAATGGGAGGATCGCGATCGTTTCATTTTGTCGAAGGGCCATGGCGTGCCTGTGCAGTATGCGGCGCTTGCAGAAGCTGGATTCATTCCTCACGACGAGCTGATGACGCTGCGCAAAATCAACAGCCGTCTGCAGGGACATCCGGTGCTCGGCACGTGCCCGGGCATCGAAGCATCGACAGGATCGCTTGGACAGGGCCTCTCCATCGGACTCGGAATGGCCCTCGCCGCGAACATGGACGGCAAGGACACGCGCGTCATCGTGCTTATGGGTGACGGCGAATGTCAGGAGGGGCAGGTTTGGGAGGCTGCGATGGCCGCCGGCTTCCATCGCCCGGACAATTTCATTGCCATCGTCGACTACAACAAATATCAGCTTGACGGACCGACGGCTGAAATTCTCGATGTGAGTCCGCTCGGCGGGAAGTTCACTGCGATGGACTGGCAGGTGCGCGAGATCGATGGCCACGATCTGAAGCAGGTCGTTTCAGCATTGCAGTGGGCAGTCGAACAGACTGCGCCGGCCTGCATCATCGCGAATACGGTCAAGGGCAAGGGTGTGAGCTTCATGGAGAACAACAACAAATGGCATGGTGTTGCGCCGAGCGAGGAAGAGGCGGCGCGCGCGCTCACGGAGCTGCGCGCGACTGCGCGTGAATCGGCACAAACGGATGGCGCAGCGCAGAAGGAGGCGGGGCGATGAAAGACCTTTATCCCGGCTTCACGATCGGCAAGGCGACGCGCGACGCGTTCGGCGAGACGTTGAAGCAGCTGGGCGCGGAGCATGAGAACATTGTCGTTCTCGATGCCGACCTCGCGAAGAGCACGAAGACGGCGGATTTCGGCGAAGCGTATCCAGATCGCTTCAAGAACGTAGGCATTCAGGAAGCGAACATGGTGGGCATGGCGGGCGGCTTTGCAAGCAGTGGCAAGGTTACGTTCATTGCGAGCTTCGCGTCGTTCGTTGTGGGCAAAGGCTTCGACCAGCTCAAGATGGCCGTAGCCTATCCGAAGCTGAACGTGAAGGTCGCGGGCAGTCACGGCGGCATTTCGCTCGGCGAAGATGGCGTGAGCCAGATGTCGACCGAGGATTTTGCGCTCATGTGCAGTCTCCCGGGATTCGTGGTCTGCTGTCCGTGCGATGAAAACCAGATGCGTGCAGCGACGCGTGCCGCGTACGACCATGATGGTCCGGTATACCTGCGTCTCGGCCGCCAGAAGGCACCGATCGTATACGACGCGCCGATCAAGGATTTCGCGTTCAGCAAGGCGACTCGTTTGCGCGAAGGCACTGATGTTACGATCATCGCAAACGGCATGATGACGGCCGCGGCGCTCGTTGCCTGCGACCGGTTAGCGGGCGAGGGCATCAGCGTCCGCGTTGTCGACATGCCGACGATGAAGCCGCTTGATGACGATGAAGTGCAGGCGGCGGGCGAAGAGACGGGGGCGATCGTCTGCGCGGAGGAGCATTTCATTCACGGCGGTCTCGGCGCGCGCGTTGCTCAGGCGGCGGCGCGGCTTGCACCGGTGCCGATGCAGTTCGTCGGTGTCGACGATGTATATGCAGAGAGTGGCGATCCTGAAGCATTGTTCAGAAAATACGGACTCACATCGGATGACATCATCAACGCAACGCGACGCGTGCTCGAGAAGCGCGGCGCCGGGCGCGCTTGATTGACGGAACCACTAACGGAGGCGTCATGAACCCGACGACAGCAACCGCGCCGAAACAAGCGCCAGCGGAACAGCAGCGCTCGAGGCCCACGCTCGACGATATGGATGTGTCGATCGGCAAGCGTGTGAAGCTGCATCGACTGCTGTACGAGTACGGTCCCGGCAACGGCACACTGATGGTGTTGCCGATCGACCAGGGCATCGAGCACGGGCCCGTGGATTTCTTTGCAAATCCAGCGTCGCTCGATCCTGAATTCCAGTGGCGCCTCGCGGAAGAAGGTGGCTACAACGCCATCGCATGCCACTGGGGTCTCGCGCGCAATTACATGCGCAAGTACGCCGGCAGGGTGCCGCTGATTCTGAAGATCAACGGTCGCACGAACATCCCGCCGGAGGACGATGCGTTTTCGACGTTGACGGCGAGTGTCGAGGATGCAGTGTCGCTTGGTGCGGATGCGATCGGCTACACGCTATATCTGGGCTCGCCGCGCCAGGATCTGGACATCGAGCAGTTTGCGCAGGTGCGCGAGGCGTGCGAGAAGTGGTCGATGCCGATCGTCGTGTGGGCGTACCCGCGCGGCGATGCGATCGAGAAGAAGGGCGGCCGTGATTCGTTGTATGCAGTCGAATACGCAGCGCGCGTTGCGCACGAGCTCGGCGCGGACATCATCAAGCTGAACATGCCCAAGAAGGGCAGCAAGGATTCGCAGCAGCCGAAGCCGTATGACACGCTCGAGTGGGATGAGGCTTCGGGTGTGCGGCGCGTCGTTGAATCTGCGGGCCGTTCGCTGGTGCTGTTCAGTGGCGGCAGCAAGCTCGATGACGCGGATGTCATGGCGAAGGCAACGCTCGCGATGGAAGCTGGCGCCACCGGGCTGATCTTCGGCCGCAACATGTGGCAACGGAAGATGGATGATGCGCTGAAGCTGACCGATCGCGTCAAGGAAATGCTGCGGCGCTTTCCAGCTTGAGTGACGCAGAGCGCCTGAAGCGCACCGCGGCAGAGCGCGCGGTCGAGTTTATCGAGGACGGCATGGTTGTCGGCCTCGGTACGGGCTCGACCGCGCGTCACGTCCTGGAGGTTATTGCCGAGCGACGCAAAGCCGGTGCACTTCGCCGAATCATCGGCGTGCCGACATCGAAGAGCACGGAGTGGCTTGCAAAAGAGCTCGGGATTCGTCTGGCGACGCTCGAAGAGGAGCCACGCATCGATCTTACAATCGATGGCGCCGATGAAGTCGACCCTCAGCTCAATCTGATCAAGGGACTCGGCGGCGCGCTGCTGTGGGAAAAAATCGTCGCGAGCAACTCCGAGCGGTTGTTGATCGTCAGCGACGAGAGCAAGCTCGTGCAGCGGCTCGGAGAGAAGGCACCGCTCCCTGTTGAAGTCGTGCCGTTCGGCTGGAACACCCACCTTGCTTTCTTCGATCTGCTGGGCGCTCAACCAACGCTGCGCGTGACGCCCGCCGGTGGACATTTCACCACCGACAGCGGACACTACATCATCGACGCCCGCTTCGAAGGCGGAATTGCCGAACCCGTACGTGTGCAGCGCGAGCTGAACCAGCGCGCCGGCATAGTCGAGACCGGTCTTTTCCTTGGCCTCGCCGACACCGTCGTCGTTGCAGCAGAATCCGGAGTGCGCGTAATGCACGCTACGCCTTCATGACGATTCGCATCTCGCCATCAATTCTGTCCGCCGATTTCTCCCGCCTGGCAGATGGCATTCGCGAAGCGGAGGAGGGTGGCGCCGACTGGATTCACGTCGACGTGATGGACGGACACTTCGTTCCGAACATCACGATCGGCATTCCCGTTGTGCGGGCGATCCGCAAAGTGACGCAGCTCCCGCTCGATGTGCACCTCATGATCGAAGCGCCCGATCGCTATGTCGAAGCGTTTGCGGAAGCCGGTGCCGACTTGTTGACCGTTCACCAGGAAGTGTGTCCGCACCTGCATCGCACGGTGCAGTCGATCCGGGAGCATGGCATGCGTCCGGGTGTCGCGATCAATCCCGCTACGCCAACGGAAACGCTCGATGAGATTCTGCCGTACATCGACCTGGTTCTGGTGATGAGCGTGAACCCGGGTTTTGGTGGGCAGCGCTTCATTCCGACGAGCACGGCAAAGATCGCAAAGGTTCGGCGCGAGCTGGACAGCCGGAGCCTCTGGGGCGTGGAGTTGGAAGTCGACGGCGGCGTATCTACCGGCACCATCGGCGAGGTTGTGGATGCGGGCGCGACGGTGCTGGTGGCGGGTGCCGCGGTCTACAAT
>JBBQYT010000110.1:0-6735 GCA_038208385.1 Longimicrobiales bacterium
GAGCGATATTCCGTACTACTGGACCTGGCGAGAACATTGACCCGCACATTGGCGCCCGTCTAGATATACGCCGGCATCCACGCGCACGTATCTCGTGTACTCCCCATGGATGGCTTCTCTGTCGTTCTCATTGGGCAGTTCGGCCTGGATGCGACCTTTCAGCGTGGCCGCGCCATCGCCTCTCCGGACCTCTCCGACCAGGACCTCGAGCACCTCGCCGCAGGCGATTTCCTTCTCCGACACTCGCTTTCCGGCACCGAGCTCATTGTGCCGCTGGCCCGCGACGGGCGTCTTTTCGGCACCTTGAGCGCCTGTCGGCGACAGGGCATCCCGTTCGATGCCAGCGATGCCAATTTTCTGCTGGCCGTAAGCCAGATGTCCGGCGTAGCGCTGGACAACGCCCGTCTTTTCGAGGCCGCGCATCGGCGGACGGAGGATGCGGAGCGGATGGAAGCGGCAGCCCGTGAGCTGAGTAACTCGCTCGAGCTGGCCACGGTAGTCGAGCGCACCGCGAGCTGGGCGTACACGCTCGTGCGGGCGCCTGTAGTCGTCTGGGTCATCGATGGCGATGTGCTCCGGCCCCTCGGCGCCGATGGCGGTGGCCATTACGACAAAACGCTCGAGTTCCGGATGCCCCAGCCATGGCTTGCCGCGTGTGCGCGGTCCGGCCAAGGCGATAACGTCGAGGGCATCCACCACGCGGCCGACGAGCAGAATGGCAGCTTCCCGATGGGTGCCCGCGAGGCGTTGGGCATCTCGGATCCGAACCGGCGGCTGCTGCCGCTGCTGCTTGGTGAGCGCGTCGTGGGTTTTGTTTGTGTCGGGCCGATTGCCCCCGACTCGGGCAGCTTCGACGCACTGCGTTTGTTGCGACGGATGGCGCCCCATGCGGCTGCGGCCGTGGAGAACGCCCGGCTTCATGACGAGGTACGTCGTCTCTCGCTCACCGATCCGCTCGTCCAGCTCCCGAATCGCCGTCAGCTCGATCTTTTCCTGAAGCGCGAGTTTGCCGCGGCACAGCGCGGACGTCCGCTGTGCATCGTGCTGTTCGATCTGGATCGCTTCAAGGAGTACAACGACACGAACGGCCATCGTGCGGGCGACATGGCATTGATCAAGTTCGGCGATATACTGCGCATCGAGACGCGCGCTATGAACCTGGCCGCGCGTTACGGTGGTGAGGAGTTCGTGACCGTGTTGTCGGAGACCAATGCGGCCGGCGGCGAGGGCTACGCGGAGCGGATCAGGCGGAAGCTGATCGAGGAATCGGAAGGCACTGTAAGTGTCAGTGCGGGCGTTGCCGAATACAGTAAGACTATGGATTCACCCATCGCCCTCATCGTCGCGGCAGACCGCGCACTGTACCGCGCGAAGACGCAGGGAAGAAACCGCGTCATCGTCGCGGATGTGCCGGAAGCCTAGGCCCGCGCAAACTCCTGCAGCATGTCCCACGTGCGCCGCACGTGCTCTTCCGTAGTACGGATATTCCCAATCGCAACACGCAGCGCGAACCTGCCTTTTGCACGCGTGTGCGAGATGAATATCTCTCCTGTCGCGTTCACCTTCTCCATCAGCTGTGCGTTATGCGCATCCAGCTGTTCTTCGGACATTCCTGCAGGTGTGCTACGGAAAGCCACAACAGAAAACCTCGTTGGCGCGAGCCGCTCGAAATCACCCGAATCATCGACCCACGTTGCGAACAGGCGCGCGAGGCGCAGGTGCTCGCGCAACCGCTGCGCAATGCCTTCCACTCCGAAATAGCGCAGCACAAACCACAGCTTCAGTGCGCGAAAGCGTCGTCCGAGTGAAACGCCGTAGTCCATCAGGTTCTTTACGTCGGAGCTGTCGGTCGTCGTCAAATACTCGGGTGTCAGGCTGAACGCAGCGCGCATGAGCTCGGGCCGCTTCGTGTAAAGAATCGAGCAGTCCATTGGCACGAACAACCACTTGTGCGGATTGATGACAATCGAGTGTGCGCGCTCGGCGCCATCCATGATCCAGCGCATCTCGGGTACGATTGCCGCAGGCCCGCCGTACGCCGCATCCACGTGCAGCCAGAGGCCTTCACGCTCGCAGATTTCTGCAATGCGCGGCACGGGATCGATTGCAGTCGTCGATGTCGTGCCCACTGTCGCGACAACAGCGAGCGGGCGGATGCCTGCAGCACGATCTTCCGCAATCGCCGCAGCGAGCGCATCCGCATCCATGCTGTACTTGTTGTCCGTCGGAATGTGGCGCACTCCCGAAAGACCGAGTCCGAGCGTGATGACGGCCTTGTCGACACTCGAGTGTGACTCTTCCGAACAGTACACGCGCAGACGTGGGACATCGGGCCTGCCTGCAAGTCCTTCCGCACGAATGCGCAAATCACTCGCGAGCTCGCGCGCGGCCGCGAGCGCATACAACGTGCTCGATGATGCAGTGTCGTTAATGACCCCCTCGAATTCAGCCGGCAGACCAACCATCTGCCGCAGCCAGTCCACCGCAACTTCCTCGAGCTCGGTACCCGATGGACTTGTACGCCACAACATCGCATTCACGTTCAGGCCCGCCGCCAGCGTTTCACCAAGAATGCCGGGACCGGACCCCGAGTTCGCGAAATAGGCCAGAAAGCCGGGTTGATTCCAGTGCGTCGTGGCCGGCAGAATAAAACGATCGTAATCGGCGAGGATTTCATCCATCGATTCGCCGTGCGAGGGCGGCTCCGACGGCAGCACATCCAGCAGCACGCCGCGCGAAACGGGCGCCAACACCGGCAGCTCGTGTCCGTTTTCCAGATATTCCGCAATCCGGTCGATCACTGCGTAGCCCTGCCGGCGGAATTCTTCCGAATCCATGTCGCCAACATGCACGCGAGTACCCTCTTCTGGTCTGGTCATTATCCGTCCGTTCCCCGGCTCATATGTGTCCGCAGAAGGTTATTCCCCGCGCCGCTTTTCGCTACTGCCCTTGCGGCGCCCGGACCCGTCAATTCTTGTAGATCACATGAACAAAGCATTGAAGCGATATTTTGAGTACGGCCTCATGCCGATCCTTCTGCTCGCGCCTGCAGCCTGTTCCCAGGCAAACCGCGCGACGATTGCCCCTCCTGTCCCGGCACCACAGCCCGCCAGACCGGCCGCTCCACCGCCCACACAGGCGCCCGTCGCACAGCCAAGCGCGCCCGCACCCCAGCGCCTGAGCACGACCGGCGATGCCGTCATCGATTCGATCATTGCCGCATATCCGCTCGACCGCGTGGCCTGGGGCATTGAAGTATTCGATCCCGCAACATCGCGCCTGCTATATCGCTCCGGCGCCGAACGCCACTTCATTCCTGCATCCAACACGAAGATCGTCGCGACATCCGCTGCAATGTCGATACTCGGGCCGGAATGGCGCTTCCGCACGGACGTGCACGCGTCGGGTGGCGGCCCGAACGGCGCTGTCGAAACCATCGTTCTCGTCGGTCACGGCGACCCGACAATGTCAGCGCGCTTTTTCCCGAACGACTTCAGTGTGCTCGCCGCACTGGCTGATTCCGTCTCGCACGCAGGTATCCGGCGCATCCTGCGCGGCGTCATCATCGATGCGAGCTACTTCGACGAAATGTTCGTCAATCCCGTTTGGGAAGTTGGCGACCTGCGCACCTGGGATGCAGCGCCTGTCGCAGCGTTTGCCATCGGTGAAGGGAGTTTGCGCGCTGTGGTGCGGCCTGCGCTATCGAGTGGCCAGCACGCGACCGTGCATGTCGTGGGTCCGGCCGGCATTGCGCGCGTGCGCAGTCAGGTCATGACAGGGCCGGTCAATTCACCAACATCACTCGAACAGCACCTCGCCGGTGACACAATCGTTTTTACCGGCAACATCGCCGTCGATGCGCCGCCCGACACCGAGATCGTCGCAACCGTCGATCCCGTGGCATACGCAGGCGCTGCATTTGTCGCGTTGCTGCGCGAGCGTAACATCGAGGTGAGCAGCAACGTCCGCATCGTGTATGACTCCATCGAGTCGGACAGGCTGCCGCACCTGCCGGACACCCGCCGCATCGCAACGTGGCAGTCACCACCGCTGCGCGACATCGTTGCCGGCCTCATGCCACCGAGCGCGAACTGGATGGCAGAGCAGATCTGCAAAACACTGGGCGCCGAAAAAAACGGACACGGTTCGTGGCGCGCGTGCGTGCGCACGGAAGCGCCGTTTCTCGTGAGCGCAGGTGTCGATTCCACAGCATTCCTGTTGCGCGATGGTTCAGGGCTCACGGCCCAGAACCTGCTGACCCCTCACGCAATCGTTCAGATCCTCGAGTTTGACCGGCGCGCGCCGTGGGGTGAAGATTATCGTCACGCACTCGCCCAGCCCGGCGTCAAAGGCACGATGCAGCGCCGCCTTCTGACCCTCAAGGGCAGACTCTGGGCCAAGACGGGCAGCATCACAAACGTCAATTCACTTAGCGGCTATTTGCAGACGGACAGCGGCAGGATGATCATCTTCAGCATACTGTCGAACGGCTCCGGCCGCGCCGCATCGGAAGTGCGCCGCGCAATGGATGCAATCGTGACGCGCATGGCCGAAGCGTGGTGAGCACGCCCCTCACACAACGAAAGAGAGCCTGACTGTGACCCGCACAAGAGAAGTTCTCCTCGCCCTCGGCGGGATGATTCTCGCCTTTGCAATCGGATTCGGCTGGCAATACTCACACGCCCGGCGCTACAGCATCGATTTGCAAACCGCAAAGTACGAGCTCGAATTGCAAACGCTCGTTGCAACGCTCGGCGCCGCTACAATCGATGCACAGCGCGGCGCCTACGAGCCAGCACGCCAACACGCCAGTGATTTTTTTACACAGCTCGAAAAAGAAAAGCTGACGGCGCCGCTGTCCGCACAGCCCGAGATGACCAACATCGCATCGCAGCGCGATCCAATCATCACGGCGCTGTCGCGCAATGACTCACAATCCGGCCAGCTGCTGACAGGCTTGTTCACTCGCCTGCGCGTAGCTCTCGGCCAGGACGCCGCGGCTGAGACAATCCCGGCACCGGCTCCAGGCCCAGCGCCAACAATGACAACGACTTCGTAACCAAGGTCCAATCGATGGCAAAATGGGTCGCCGCGACTGCATTCAGCGCAGTGAAAGCGCGCTTCAAGGAGGGCTGGCGCACAATTCCGCAGCCCACGCGCAAACGTTGGTTCATCCTGCTCGGTGCAGGATTTGCCGGAATGCTCGTACTGATGACGATTCTGCAAAAAGTCCTGCAGTACTCGATCAGCAATAGCGGCATAAGCGCGTGGGAACGCGGCTTCCTCACCAACCTGAACGCGCATCCGCCATTCAGCTTCTCGAGTGCCGTCTGGTATCAGACGCTCGGTACCGACATTACAATGTGGATCCTCGTCGCACTCATGGCAGGAATCCTCGCCTGGAACCGGCGCCCAATCGCCGCGAGCAGCGTTGTCCTCGGATGGGTCATCGTCGACCTCGTCGTACGCTACAGCTGGTTCACCTGGAATCGGCAACGACCCGATCTCGTCGCACAGGGACTCGCAGCTCCCGCCTTCGCATCTTTTCCATCCGGACACACAGGCAAAACATTCGCCGTCTACGGCGTGCTCTGCTACCTCTGGTTCACACACTCCCGCAACATCGTCGAAAAAACCATCGCCGCACTCATCCCATTCGGCTTCGCCTACATCGTCGGCTACTCCCGTATACGCATGGGCGTGCACTGGCCTACCGATGTACTCGGCGGCTTCACTATGGGACTCGTCTGGTGTGCTGTATTGATCGCAGGAATGCGGATGGAAGAACGCGCTCAGTCCGCAGGCACGCGCACTTCTTCCGATAAACAAAGACGCGTCGCCCGGTAGCCTTCCTCGAGGAAAAACTTCGTGCGCTTGAAGTCGAAGGTCGAAACACCTTCGAGATTCGGCCGCACATACGTCAACGGAACTCCATCCCACGCCCGTAGCTGCGCACTCCGATGCGCATACGCCATAATGTCGTACACGCGATGATGAATCGCCACCATCCCCTTCGAGATCACATCCAGCGAGTCCTTTTCCTTCCCCGCCGATACATCAATCGCAATCACCCGCGTCGCTCCTCGCTCCCGCGCACACTCGATCGGTAGCGATGAACCAACACCACCATCGACATAAAAACGACCATCGATCTCCCCCGGCGGATAAAACAACGGCAACGCACACGACGCATAAACCGCATCCGCTATCGACACATCCATCCGCCCATGCGCACCAAACCACTCCGTCTGTCCCGTCTCCAGATCCACCGCATTAATCGAAACAGGCGTCTTCAAATCGGCGAAATCAGGCACCGGTAACACCCGCTCGATGTACCTCCGAAACGGCACATCGTGAAAAACGGACGATTGCCGAATCCCATTGATCAGCAACGCCCGTCCATTCATCGACACAACATCAGACCGCCGTAACGCCAACGCCGCCGGCGCCAATTCCTCCCAGTCCATCCCCGCGCCCACACAAACAGCCACCAATGCGCCAATGCTCGTTCCAATGATCTCGTCCACACGGATACCAGCCTCCTGGATCGCCTTCCAGGCGCCAATATGCGCCAACCCCTTGATTCCCCCGCCGCCAAGGACGAGCACAGTCTTCATACCGCCTCCAATCGAGCCATTCCCAAACCTTTATCATCATCACCCGCACTTCACCATACTCGCTTAGACGCCCAAAAGCTGCAAAACCTGCCAAATTAAGCCTTCGGCGACGGCGGCC
>JBBQYT010000111.1:0-6723 GCA_038208385.1 Longimicrobiales bacterium
CGAGTCCTGTACGCCATTACGCAGCAACAGTCCGTTTTCCGGATCCTGGTATATACTCATGTCACGGGTATGGGTTGCGCCGTGAAGTGCGCTTCGAGCGCACGGATCAAGCCGTCTGTCGTGTAATCTTCGGAGAGCACGTCCACGTGATAGCCAAGCTCTGTTGCCGTGCGCGCCGTGATCGGACCAATGCACGCGATGAGTGCACCCGCGGGTGCACCCCCAAACATACCATGAAAATTCTTGACCGTCGATGAGCTGGTGAACGTGACTACATCAACGCCCGTGCGAACCTCGGCAAGTGCAGCCGCATCGAGATTCGCGGGCACCGTGCGGTAGACAGCGATGTCGTCGACGAGAGCGCCGGCGGCCTCGAGCTCCTTCACGACTGCCTTCCGCGCAATGTCCGCGCGCGGGAGCAGAATCCGCTTGCCACGTACATCGCCGATAGTCCCGAGAATTCGCTCGGCGACGAACTCTTCCGGCATGCAACGCACCTTGAAGCCGCGCGCGCGCAGTGAGCTGGCCGTTGCGGGGCCGATCGCTGCGATGGACAGCGTGTCGAGCGATGCCGACGTGATGCCTGCTTTCACGAGGCGCTGCCAGAATGCAACGACGCCGTTCGCACTCGTGAAGATGATCCAGTCGTACGTCGTGATTTCTGCGATTGCGCGATCCAGCCGCGCGTTGTCCTCGATCGGCTCGATGCCGATTGTCGGGAGCAGAATTGGCAGTGCGCCGCGGGCCTCGAGATCCTGACACAGCTCCTGCGCCTTGTCACGCGGGCGCGTGATCACGATTCGTTTGCCCGCGAGCGAGCTCACTGAACGAGCTCCGCCGCGCCCCGCTCGAGCGCGTCTATTGCAGCACGCGCGCCAACATCCAGAGGATTATTACCGCCGCCGGAAACGCGGATCACGTTTGCGCCATCCACGCTGGCGACGAGACCGTCCATGTGCAGAGTCCCGCCCTCGAGCCATTCCGCGAATGCGGCAACCGGCGACGAACATCCGCCACCGAGTCCGGCGAGGAATGCGCGTTCGGCGGTGACGGCGGCGCGTGTCGGCGCGTGGTCGAGCGCGCGGAGATATTCCAGTGTGCGATCGTCATCAGCACGACACTGCACGGCAAGCGCACCCTGCCCGGGAGCGGGCAGCATTACATCGTATGAAATGAACTCGGAGACGTGCGTCTCGAGCTCGAGCCGGCGAATGCCTGCGGCGGCCAGAATGATTGCATCGTACCCGCCCGACATCGCCTTTTCGACACGCGTGTCGATGTTGCCGCGAATCGCAGCAATGTCGTAGTCCGGACGATACGCAAGCAGCTGTGCAGAGCGGCGCAGACTCGATGTGCCGATACGGGCGCCCGGCCGCAGAAACGCGAGCTTTTCGCGCTTCGGGGAAATCACGACATCGCGCGCATCGGCGCGCTCGCAAATCGCGCCCAGCACGAGGCCCGGTGAATTCTCGATCGGCAGATCCTTCAGCGAATGAACGGCAACATCGATTTCGCCACGCCGGAGCGCGTTCTCGAGCTCTGTCGTGAACAGGCCCTTGCCGCCGATTTCAGGGAGGGGCGTGTCGAGTGTGCGGTCGCCCGTAGTCGTGAACATCTCCGTCTCGAACTGCAGTAACGGCCATGCACTCCCGAGCTTCGTTCGAACCCAATCCGTTTGCCAGCGCGCGAGCGCGGATCTCCGAGTCCCCAGCTTCAAGGACCCGGCTTCATTTGTGTTCACTGAATCAGGCCAAAGAGATGGCTGACAGCGGCTGCGAATTCCTTGGCACGTCCGCGACTCGCCTCAGCCTTCAAGCGAACCGTGGGCTCGTGCAGGATCTTATTCAGAATTGACTGCGTAAGTACCTCGATTTTCTTTCGATCCGTTTCACTCAAATGCTGAAACTGGCGAAGCGCCTTGTCGACTTCCTTGCGACGAATAATCTCCGCATGCGCGCGCAGCTCTGCAATCACCGGCGTCACGTCGAGACGACGCAGCCAGTCGAGAAACAGGTCCGTCTCCTCGCGCACAATCGCCTCAACGCGTGGCACCTGGCCCTCGCGCTCGGCGACATGACTCTTCAAATGATCCTGAAGATCGTCGACATCATACAGGTGAACATTCGGCACGCGCGCGACTGCGGGGTCCACATCTCGCGGGACTGCAATGTCAATGAAAAACAGCGGCCGATCCGGCCGCTGTCGCATAGCAGCTTCTACCATTGGAACATCCACAACTACATGCGGCGCAGCCGTCGAGCCAATTGCAATGTCCGCTGTCGCAAGCGCATCACCAAGACGCTCGAACGTCAACGTGTCACCACCAAACCGCTCGGCCAGATCGTGTGCATTTCCCATCGTACGGCTGACGACCGTCACGCGACTCACACCGCGCGATCGCAACGCAACAAGCGCAAGCTCTGCCATCTCGCCCGAACCAATCACGAGCACATGCGCATTGCGCAAATCCGTTACGACACCGCCGGCTAGCTTCACCGCAACCGAGCTGATCGTCGCGGGGTTACGACTGATCGCCGTCTCCGTGCGCGCACGCTTGCCCGCGTGAATCGCTCCGCGCATCAGCTGCGACAAAACCGAACCCGCAGCACCATGCGCCAACGCAACCGAATACGCTTCCGTGATCTGACCAAGAATCTGCGGCTCGCCAAGCACCATCGAATCCAGGCCCGCAGCTACGCGACACAGATGCAACGCCGCATCCTCGTCAGCAAAACTGTACATACAGTCCATGAACTCGTCGCGCGGGACATTCGTCGTCTCTGATACAAAATCGATCAGAGGCTCGAAATTGTCGTGTCGCGAGGCTGTGTACAACTCCAGACGGTTACACGTCGAGACAATCGTCAGCTCGTCAAAACCCTCCGGACGGGCAGCCTCATCGCCGCAGCCAAAACGCGCCAGCGTCGCCGATAGCGACTGGGGCGTATAGCTCAGCCGCTCCCGTAATTCTACGGGCGCAGTCCGATGCGACAGACCGAGAGACAGAATTCTCATCGCACTCGCGTGACGAGGGAGTCGAATCGGGGGAGGTTAGGGCAACCGATTGTATAACCATAACCTAGACCGTTCTACCTGCTTTTTCAAGCACAAACTTCACATTGCCGCCGAGCAATGGCTCCAGGATGTCGACCGATTTTGCCAAGTTGCCCAACTCTTCTTCGCTCAGCGTACGCAAGATCGCGCTCAAACTCTCTACCCGCCTGCGCCGCCCCTCCTCCAAAACTTGACGCCCCGATGCCGTCGCCTCCAGGCGAACAGCTCGCCGGTCCGACGCGTCCACCACCCGCGTAATCATCCCCTCCGCCAACAGCGCAGCCACGATGCGGGACATCGTCGGCGCACTCACCTGCTCCGCATCCGCCAACTCGCGCAACGTGCGACCGCCCGCGAAAACCAACACCGACAAGGCAGATAGGCGCGCCGGCGTGAGACCCGTTTTCGGGTCCTCGCGCCGCAGATTCCGCAGCAACCGGATCGCGTTCGAATGCAGTCGCGTCGCCACCTCCGCAACGTCAACAGGTGCGACCGCCTCCGACTCCCTTGTGGTTTGCATGTAGAGCATATTACTTAGCATAGCTAACGTTTTCAACCTTTTGTTCACAAATGCAAGAACTCTCGACGCGTTCCAGGGAGTTCCCCCGGGGTAGGCAGGTCCATTGTGGAGGGGTCGATGCCGGTACAGAGCGCGATTTTCGATGCGGTTCAAGCGGGTGATGAGGCGCTGGTTACGGAGATGTTGACGGCAGATCCGGCGCTCGTGCAGGCGCGTCGGGATGATGGTATTTCATTGCTGCTTTTTGCGTTGTACATGAGTAAACGCGCTCTGGCGGAGCTGATCGCTGCCCGGCACCCGGACCTGGACATCTTTGAAGCGGCCTCAATAGGCGACAACGTGCGGCTCGCGACCATTCTGGATGAGCGGCCGAACCTGGTGATGGCCTTTTCGGCGGATGGGTTCACCGCGCTCCATTACACATGCTTTTTTGGGAACACCGCGGGGGCGAGGTTGTTAATCGACGCGGATGCGGATGTGCACGCCATCACTCGGAATGCGATGGCCAATCGTCCATTACATGCCGCGACGGCGGGCGGGCATACGGCGATCGGGATCATGCTGTTGCAGAATGGCGCGGAGCCGAATGCACGTCAGCACGGTGGGTGGACTGCTTTGCAGGGCGCCGCGCAGCACGGCGATATCGAGCTTGTCCAGTCTCTGTTGGCCCATGGCGCGGAGCCGACGCTTGCTGCGGATACGGGCGAGACGGCACTGGACCTGGCCGAGAAAAACGGCCATACGGGTGTGGTTCGGCTGCTCTCAACGCAGATTGCGACATCGACGGGTTAAAGTCTGGTCCGCCGTTTTTTCTCCCCGTGCCACACCTTAGCGCATGACGTGCGCGAGGAATCGTTCGATGGCGTATGTGCTGAGCTGGCCGCAGGGGCCGCTGAAGTTGTAGTCGCAGCCGTGTGTGGCCCAGGGGAGCTCGATCAGCAGGTGAGGCACGTGCGTGGAGGTTAATGCGCGATCCAGGCGACGGCTGTTTTCGATGGATACGAGCTCGTCGCGTATGCCGTGAATCATTAAAGTCGGCGGCACACGATCGCTTGCAAAATGAAGGGGCGACGCCGCCGTGTACGTGTTGGGCGCGCTTGTTGGCGTTCCGGCCAGGTAGTCTTCCAGAATCTTCCTGCTGTCCATCACCGGTTTTCGCGACGGATGTTCGTAGCCCCAGACCATGTCGGTTGGACCATAGAACGAAATTGCGCCGCGAATTGATGGGTCGTGCGCAATGTATGCGGCAAGCAGTGCGAGCTGGCCGCCGGCGGAGCGTCCGATGATCGCAATGCGCGAAGCATCGAGGCCGAGCGTTTGTGCGTTCGTTTTCAGGTATGCGAGCGCTTCGTGGGCGTCGTCGAGCGGAGCGGGAAATGGATGTTGCGGTGCGAAGCGGTAGCTCATTGCAGCGACAGCGTAGCGGTGTGCGGCAAGATATTTGTTGAGCGGTGCGAGCTGGGTACGATCGCCAGATTGCCATGAGCCGCCGTGAATCACCAGAACGATGGGCAATGGCTGCGTGTGCGGTTGCGTGTAAAGACCGAGTTGCAGGTCTCCGGTGATTCTGTGCGCGTACGAGAGTGTGCGAACCTGTACGTTTGGCACTGGCACTCCACGAACGAGATCCGCGAATGAGAACGGCGTGCTGCGGCCGATGTTCGCGCCGACGATTTCCGAGGTTGAATTCCCGAAGCGATCGTTGAGCGCTCCCGGCAGAGTGCTTGCTACACTTCTTGCGCGAACGATTGGCGTGAGTGCGATCAAAAACGCGACAATCGCAATTCCGGCGGCGATTCTACCATTTCTTGTCGCGCGCCAGCCGGGCAGCAATGCGAACAGCGATGCGAGGGCCAGGATCCAGCCGAACTCGGTGACGAGAACGGACAGCTCCCACGCGAAGTGCGTTGGTGCGGGTACGATTGCGAGCAGTGAGGTCGCGAAACATAGAACTGCATAGATCAGTCGGAGCACAGGTCACCCGACAGGTCCTCGCGAAACAAATCATTGTGCGAGCGGACGAATGCGCAGCCCGTTTGCAGAGCGCTGCACGGCCGCGTGCTTTGCCTGCATTGTGAGGCCGCGTGAATCGAGCTTGAAATCCGCGATGCCATCGAACGAATCGCCTTCATTGAAGGTGCGAGGAGCTCCGCCTCCGGTGAACCGCACCGTGTCGCTCGCAGGCAGCACAGCCGTGAGCGTGTTGGTGCTGTAGTCGTGCACGACAGCAGTGGTGAACACCGCATCGAAGAGGGGGCTTCGCAAGCGTGAACAAAACGAGTGTGGAGGAGTCTCGGTCCGCCGGTCGAGAGCACGTTCTGCGGATCGAAGCCACACAGCGAATGCCCTTTGTTTGGTAACGACTCCAGCTGAATGATGACTTTAAGACCCGGCTGCGCCAGTACGCTGTCGATCTGGTTGCGACGTATGTTGCGCAGCCGCGCAATATTGCGAATGGCCACTTTTATCGGCGCGGCGCCGCTCGTCGCGGATGGCGCGCGCCAGCGATTCCTGGATCGTCCAGTCGTTGGCGATCATGCGCTGTATCCGGACGGGATCCAGAGATCGAGCAGCAACGCCATCGCAATACCCGACCGATAGAAGCGAAGTCGCACGGATCGTTCGGGATGGTCGATCAAACCGTTGAGCGGCTGCCGGCTTGTTCGGACGGCCAGCCAATGGGCCAGACGGGCGTTTGCGCCGAGCTGTAGGACAGCCCGGGAAAAGGACCACTGGCGACGCGCGACCGGGGACCAGAGACTAAGAATCAGCGGAATGATTGTTGTCGAGCGTAAGCGCGGGTCCGAAGTCCGGGCGCGCAAGGCATAGGAGGGGTATGTCCGACGAAATCGAACACATAGAAGAGCAGCAATCGGATTTTGGGCGCAGTGTGAGTGACCGGTTGTCGCGGCGCGTGATCATCAATGTGCCGCACCGCGGGAATCCGAAGCTGCGGCGGTTTCTGGAGCTCGTGAATGCGGACGACGAGCTGTATGCGTTGTGGCTGGCGGCGAATGTGAATGCGATCGAGCGTCTCGGCATGACGGATCATGGTCCGGTGCACGTGAAGATCGTCACGAACATCGCGATCAAGTTGTTGAGACTGCTGATTGCGAAAGGAGTGAAGCCTGGCGTCGTCACGAACTGGG
>JBBQYT010000112.1:0-6718 GCA_038208385.1 Longimicrobiales bacterium
GGGCTGGTGGATCGTCGTGGTGTGGTGACGTATAAAAGTGTTGTGGGAGAGTGGGTGTAGGCAGTTTTATAGGCAGTTTAAACAAGGCTCTTGCGCATATTCACCGTTGTATACATCCTTAGGGAGTTCAGTAAAGACATAGTGCAAAAGAAATCAGCGTAGATTTTCCCCCGGACGAGGCCGCCTTACCTCGTTAGCGCTGACTCTGCACCTGTGGGTCGTTCTCTCCCCCGAGACAAAACAACCCAATTCGACTCCGTTGAGGGAGGTCAGGCATGTCAAGCCGCCGGCTACGCTTGTCACTGGGTGTCGCGTTGAGTCTTTCGTTTGCCGTTGCGGCATGCGATCGGCCCAATGACATCACATCGCCCAGTAGCAATGCAGTTGTTGCCACACCGCAGTATTCCAAGGGAAATTCGGATGAGCGGTCTGTCAAAGGCCTGCACCCGGTTGTCGTAAGCGTAACGGCGCACGATTCGAATATCTGCCGAATTGGATCTGGCGGTGGTTTTTGTGCCGTATCGGGTGCGATGATCGTTGTTCCCGCGAACGCGGTGAAGAAGGACACGTATTTCGAGATCAGGCTGAATGTCGGTCCGAATGTGATCGTGTCGTTGGCGGCGAGCTCGAAGGAGTGCCGGAAGAACTGCGATGACGATGTTGGTTCGGAGGGATTCAAGAAGCCGATCACGCTGGTCGTGTCGAAGTTTGGTGCGAACTCGAGCGGGCTGCAGCTGGGCACAGTGCTCGGGGGTGGCTTCAAGCCGGTGTTGACGTTTGATCTCGGTTCGTTCGTAACGGGTGAGATTACGCACTTTTCTGACTACGGGCTCCTGGAATAGAAAGGGGGAATCACAATGACGACTGCCGAGAAGACCGCGCTTTCGCTCGATTCCCTTATCGAGAGAGCAAAAGCCGCAGAGCGCGCTGGTGACTGGACGGATGCGCTGCAACAATATGAGGCCGCATTTGCGATGCTTTCGCGTGAAGGTGACGCGCGGCAAATCGCATCTCTGCTTCGCGACATTGGCGGTGTGTACCGTCTGCGTGGCGAGCTGGAAGTAGCGACCGAGCTGTATGAGGCGAGCATGGAGATCGCTCGTCTGAATGGTCTCGAGGATCAGATTGCGTACGGCATGAACTGCCTCGCGATCGTGGAGCAGACGCTGGGCCGGCCGGATGCAGCCGAGCGGTTGTACAAGAAGGCACGCGGACTGGCGGAGGAAGCGGGTCTGGACCGCCTGATGGCGATTACGGACGTGAACCTTGGATCGCTCGCCAACATTCGCGGCGACATCAAGACGGCACTGAAGAGCTATCGCTCGGCACTGACGCGTTACGAAGGTCTCGATGATCCGTCGGCAGTGATGGCGGCATTGAACAACATGGGCATGGCGCACGTCGACCTGGGACAGTACGACAAGGCGGAGCAGTGCTTCGACAAGGCGTACGCGATGGGTTCGTCGACGGACCATGCTGCAGCGATCGCGCGAATTCAGGTGAACCGCGCAGAGCTGTATCTCAAGCGTCAGCAGTACGAGCAGGCACGTCAGTCGTGCGATGACGCGTTTGCGATCTACTCGCGTCTCGGCGCGAAGAGCGGTCTTGGTGAGGCGTACAAGTTCTACGGCGTCTTCTATCGCGAGACCGGCAAGTCACACCTCGCCGATATTCACCTCGACCTCGCCCTCAAGCTGGCGGAGTCGGCACAGAACCCGCTGCTTCAGGCGGAAGTCACACATGAGCTCGCACGTGTTCACATCGAGGAGCGTCGCAATCGCGATGCAATCTCCTGCCTCAATCGTGCACATCGTTTGTTCAATCAGATGCAGGCTGGTCGCGATCTGCGCGCCGTCGAAGGTCAGATGCGCGAGCTCGAGACAAGCTATCTGAAGGTTGTCGAGCATTGGGGTTCGGAGACGCTGGAGTCAGCAGATCCGTGGATGCTCGGACACGCACAGCGCGTTGCCGCATATACTGAGCGGCTGGCGAGTGCGATGGGCGTGAGTGGTCGTGCGCTCACGTGGTTCAAGGTCGGCGCCTTCCTGCATGACGTTGGCAAGACAGTCGTGCCGGAGTCGGTGCTCACGAAGAGTGGCAGTCTGAACGAGGCAGAGTGGGAGATGATGCGCCGTCACACAGTTGCAGGTGACGACATCGTCGCAAGCCTCGAGTTCCCGTTCAACGTTCGCTCGATGGTGCGCAGCCACCACGAGCGCTGGGATGGAAAGGGTTATCCTGACAACCTTTCCCGACGTGACATTCCGCTGCCCGCGCGCATCATCAGCGTAGCGGACGTGTACGACGCCCTTACAAGCGATCGCAGCTACAGGAAGGCGTACACGCACCAGGACGCGCGCAGGATGCTGGATGAACAAGCAGGCTCATCACTCGATCCAAAGCTCGTTGCTTTGTTTCATCAGGTCGTGGCTGAGCCGGTCTCGGCTTAACTAACTCGGGAATTTACTTACGCCCCTCTCGATGGATATCGACGGGCTAACACAAAGGAGTTCGTACCATGCAACGCTTCAAGTTCCGTTTACTGCCCGCACTGGCTGCAGCAGCGCTCGCGCTGTCAGCGTGCGAAAACACCAAGTCAGTGTCTGCGCCCCCGACTGTCGACAACGGCTTCCGCACCGCCGCAGCAGGCAAAGTCGTCGTCAGAGCACCGGGTGCGTTCATCGCACAGGATGACAATTTCTTCACAAACACAGCCGTCATCGGCTCGGCTGGCGGAAGCATCGTCGCCGGCGCGACGCGCCTTCAGGTGCCCGCAGGCGTAGTTCCGGAAGGCACCGTCTTCACAATCAGCGTCTCGCACACGAACATCTTCGAGGTCAACCTCACGGCGACCTCGGCTGGTGCTCCTGCGGGCTCGAATGATGTCGGCACAGTGGGCTTCAGCTCGCCGCTGCTGGTCTACTTCGATTACGGCGCAACACCGCCGTCCTCGTACAGCGTCGCATGGCAGGTCGTGAACGGCGTTCTCGTTCCCGTCCCGAGCCGCATCGAAGGCAACTTCGTTATCGGTCAGCTGAGCCACTTCTCGACATACGTAATCCAGGAGCCGCCGTCTGACTACGGCAATCCTCAGTGAGCTGCAGGCAATAGTTTTCAAAGGGGGGGCGACTTCGGTCGCCCCCTTTTTTGCGTTTTGGATTCGGCTTATATTCGGGTCATGAGCATCATCTCCCTCTGGATCCCCGCCGCCAACGCCACTCCCGAGCATGCCGCAGCGCTGGTCGAGCTTGCGCCCCGCGTCATCCTGGATGGCCGGGGCGTGGTATGGGCCGATGCGCGGGGGCTGGATGGTGATCTGGTGGCTGCCCGGATGCTGGTGCGTCTCCATGAGTTGGGAGTAGGCGATGGCGACCAGCCGCGCGCCGGCGTGGCGTCGGTGCCTGTCGTGGCAGAGCTGGCGGCGCGCGGTTACGGTTCAGCCGATCCAGTGCCGCTCGTACGCGTAATTCCGGTTGGTCAGGAGCGCGCGTTCCTGGAGCCGTTGCCTCTGGGACTGCTCACACCGGATGCGCGGCTCCGCGCGCTTGTGCAGGGTGTAGGCATCGAGACGTGCGGCGCGTTTGCGGCGCTGGAGCGCGAAGCGATCGAGGTGCGGTTTGGTCCGGACGCGGTGCACGTGTGGCGGCTGGCGCAGGGCATTGATGAGCGAAGACTGTTTCTGCCTGCAGAGCCCGAGCGGCTGCACTCATCGCTGGACTTCATCGATTACGTCGTGACGGACCCGGAGCGGCTGATCTTCACTGCGAATGCGTTGCTTGGCAGTATCTGCGATGCGCTTGGAAGCCGCGGTGAGCACGCCAAACGCCTCATCCTCACCCTCACCCTTGCCAACAAGCTGACGTGGACGCGCACGTTGAAGCCTGCGCGCGCGACGGCGAGCCGCGTGACATGGCTACGCTTGATCCGCGCAGTGCTGGAGAAGCTGACGGTGCCCGATGCAGTGACGGGCCTGTCGCTGGAAGTGCAGGCGACGGAGCCTGCGTCCGCGATTCAGGGGGATCTTTTCGATGCCGGCTTCGCGACCGCCAGCGCCGTGGATGCAGCGGTCGCGCGGCTGCTCGAAGCGCAGGGTGAAGTTTTTGTGCGTCCGGTTGTGAACGAGCATCCGCTCGCAGAGCGTCGCTCGAGCTTCAGCGCAGATGAGGATGTATTGCTGAGCGAGCCGAAACTGCTTGCAGGCGATGTTTCAGCGGAGCTCACACTGCAGGTCCTGCCCGAGCCGAGAGAGGTGCTCGTCGAGACGGTGAACCGTCGTGACCACGTGATCCCGATCCGCTACCGCGACACGAAAGGCTGGGTACAGCTCGTCACGGCAGCAGGGCCCGACAGAGTGTCCGGCGGCCGTTGGGGCGACGCTTACGCGCGGGAGTACTTTCGCGGTGTGACGTTCGAAGGCAAACTGGTGTGGTTATTTCGCGAGGCACGCGAAGACTCCTGGTACATTCACGGGTGGTGGGATTGAACCGCAACCGAATCCGCTGGGTGCTGGCGCTCCTGGTCTTTACCCCGACGCTGCTGCGCGCCCAGGAAAACACCGAGATCCAGGTCTACGGCTCGGATCTCGTTGACGTCGGTCACACGATGATCGAGCTGCACAGCAATTACACGCTCGATGGCCGCCGCGAAATCGAGAACGGCGTGTCACCAACGGAGCACGCGTTTCACGAGACGCTCGAGATCACCCACGGCTTCACGCCATGGTTCGAGATTGGCTTTTATGTTTTCACGAATGCTCGCGCAAGCGATGGCTTCGCGTGGGTCGGTGATCATATCCGCCCGCGGCTGAGTGTACCGAAGAGCTGGAACTGGCCCGTAGGCGTGAGTCTCTCACAGGAGTTCGGCTACCAGCGCCGCTGGTTTTCGGAAGCGACCTGGAGCTGGGAGATTCGGCCCATCGTCGACAAGACGTTCGGCAAGCTCTACGTGTCACTCAATCCGGTTCTCGGGCGTGATCTCAAAGGCGGCGCCGCTGCGGACGGATTCGAGTTCTCACCCAACGTCGCCGTAACGTACGCCCTTACACCGAAGATCATTCCCGCTCTCGAGTACTACGGATCGTTTGGCCCCGTGCGCGCGTTCGTGCCTGCGAGCGGGCAATCCCATCAGCTCTTTCCCGCCCTCAATCTCGATCTCTCCCCGGAATGGGAGATCAACATGGGCGTCGGGATCGGACTCACAAAACCAACCGATCATCTGTTGTTCAAGCTGATCGTCGGACGTCGACTCTAAACTGATGAAACAAACGCAATGAGCGCTTTCACAAATGATGCAGCAGCTGAGCTGGAACAGCTCATCTCGACAGTCGAGCCGCAGGCGCGCGCAATTGCCGAATCCGATGCCGCAAAGCCGCGCGAGCCGGGGAAGTGGTCGCGCAAACAGGTGCTCGGACACCTCATCGATTCCGCCGCGAACAATCACCAGCGCTTCGTGCGCCTGCGCACCACACCGCACATCGTGCTGCCCGGCTACGCGCAGGAGGAATGGGTCGATGCGAACGGCTATGCGGAGCGCGACTGGAGCGCGATCACCGAGCTGTGGTCAGCCTACAATCGCCAGCTTGCAGAAGTCGTGCGCAGATTGCCCGAGCCGTCACTCCAGAACACGTGGATGAAGCCCGACGGACAGCAGGTCACTCTCGAGTGGATTATCACCGACTACATCAAACACATGCGCCATCACATCGATCAGATCGTCTCGCCTGTCTGAGCGCCGAATATGAACGAACAACTAAAAGATCTCACCGCAGAGTCACAGAGTTACGCTGAGGTTTCGCAGAGTTAAAACTTTTTCTCAGCGTAGCCTCAGCGTAACTCTGAGGCTCTGCGGTGAGATTTGTTTGTTTCTCTCAAATCTCTACCCTCAACACCTCCGCACGACTCAATAAGTCTACGACGATCCACGCGACAATCGCGGCCAGCACGACATCGCTTACAAAATGAGCACGCGCAAGTACGCGCGTGATCCCGCAACCCACCGCGAGCGCGTACCACAGCCACCGTGCGCGCGGGTACATGCGGGCCAGCGCGAACGCAGCACCGAACGCAATGATCGCGTGACTGCTCGGCATTGCCAGTCCGGCCGTCGACAACGTGCGCTCGGACCAGCTTCGGAAAACGTAGGCACCATTGGCAGCGCCAGGACGCAGCCGCCGAATCAGCAGCTTCACAACTTCACCGACAATCCCGCTCACCGTCGTCGCACCGGCGAGGAATAAGCCGCGCGCACGAAGAGTGGTGAACCTCGTACGCTCGCGAGATGCCACGTCGTCATCGCATAGCCAAAAAGCGACCGCCGCAAGCCACCAGAACGGCAGAAAACCGAACGTCCTGAACATCCGCCCCGCGTCGACGTCATAGATGCGCGGCATGTTCAGCGTTGCGTACGCCCAGCGGTCGAGCAGATGCGCAGCCACGAGCGTGGCCGCCGCAATCACAAAGCCCAGCCTTTTATCAATCTTCAATGGATCACCTTTGCGCCGATCCAGATCGTCTTGATGTTGACGAATTCATGGATGCCGTGCTCGCCAAGCTCACGACCATAGCCGGAATGCTTGACGCCGCCAAACGGCAGTCGTGGATCCGATGCGACCATGCCGTTGATGAAAACCTGTCCCGCCTCGATCTCGTTGATGAAGCGCTCACGCTCGCGGTCGTCGTTCGTCCACGCAGCACTGCCAAGTCCGAACTTCGTCGAGTTC
>JBBQYT010000113.1:0-6666 GCA_038208385.1 Longimicrobiales bacterium
TGATGAAGGCGTTGCCGGAGTCACTGAACAAGAGTGACTTGTCGCCAAGAAGGGCGAGGTTTGCTGCGGTGGAGGGTTCGCGTTGTACGATTGCATTCGCCTTCGCGAGGTCGCTCACGCCCGGCAGTGTGGGCTCGGGCGGCGCGGGCCTCACCAGACGCGCCATACCCACGATAATGAGCGCACCGCACGCACCGACGGTGGCACGTAGAAAGCGCGGCGCATCACCGTGGAGTGCAAAGCGCGCCAGCAGGTCGATCGAATTGTAGTCCACGTGCTTGAACGAGAAAATGCCGAGCCACACCGATGCAAACAGTACAACGGCGACAGCGGCGATCCACCCCGCAGTGAAACGCTCTTCGATCAGTGCTGCCTTGCGGTAGAAGTAGCGGTGCGATGGTACGAGCGCGACGAGTATTACGGCGAGCGCAATTGCTTCCTCGAAATCACCACCCTTCAATACCGACAGTACGATGCCTGCGGCCAGGAGGGCGACGGTTACGTGGTATGCGGCATCAAGCCGGCGCTGCAATCCTCGCCCGAGAAGCAGGAGACCAACGCCTGCCATCGTGGCAAGAAAGTGTGAAACTTCCATGATGGGCAGCGGCAGGAAATCGTGCAGAAAGCGGATACGACTGCGCACGGCCGGCGTTGCGCCCGAGAAAAGGAGGATCGCGCCGCCAACGAATGCGGTAAAGGCCAGGATTTGCGGCGCCATTGCCGGCGCCCAGCGTCCAATTGTGCGGGCGAGTCTGCGTACGTGTTCGCGTCGCTCGAAGAATTCGTTGCCGGCGAGCAGCGCACACGCACATAGCAGCGGCAACAAATAATAAATGCCGCGATATGCGACGAGTGCTCCGAGCACAGTCGCCGCAGGAATCTGGGGCGAGAGAAAAAAGAGCACGACCACTTCGAAGACGCCGAGTCCGGCGGGGATGTGGCTCGCGAGTCCCGCCATCTGCGCGAGCAGGAAGACTGCGAGCACCGCGGGAAACGACATGTGTGCGGGATGCACGACGGTGTAAAACACCGTTCCTGCGAGCAGCCAGTCCAGCGTGGAGGTTGCAATCTGCTGCAGCGCAATCGGCGTTGTCGGAAAGGCAAACTCCCAGTCGCCAATGTGAATTGGCTGTTTCTTGCCGCGCGACCACACGACGTACGTGCCTACGAAGATCAGAAAGAGCGCGCCGAGCGGACGCGCGGATGCAAACGGCAGATGCAATACACGGGGGACGGCAACGGGCTCGAGAAGGAAGACAAATCCGCCGAGTGCAAAGAGTCCGAGGAAGAACGTTATGCTGTTGAATACTACGATCTGTGTGACTTCGATCGCGGACAGGCCCCAGGCGCTGTACAGGCGATAGCGCACGGGAGTGCCCGTAATGTATGGAAATCCGAGGTTCTGGCTGAAGCCGTACCCGACGAATGAGGCAAGCGCGATACGGGGGTACGGCAGCTCGTGTTTGAGGTACTTGAGGCCGACGGTGTCGTAACCTGTGAGAACGAGGTAGTTCACGAGCGTGAGAAGGAGTGCTGCCAGGAGCCGCGCGCCCGACATCTGATGGAGCTCGCGCACGATATCGTGATATCTGTAATGCCGGAGTGCAAAGTGGAGAGCGAACAGCGCTCCCACGAAGATCAGCACTCCCAGCAGTGGTACCAGTGCACGGCGAACTCGGCTTTTCATTTTTCTGACGATGCACCCAGAGAGCCGCGCAGGCAATGCAGGATTGGCTACAGCCTGTCTTGCGGCGCATTTACGCGCTATTTACCATCACCATGTCTCCAGCCCACCCGCCCGTGCGCCATTTCAGACGAGGTTCCAGTGGAGTTGCATAGATGAGTGTCGACAGTCCCAGCGATCTCTCGAAGCCTGCGAGAAGCTCTGCTCCTCATTCGGACCGGGGGCGCGGCCAGCTCGGCCGGCGTTTTGGCTGGGAAGGCCTGCGCTATCCGGTAGCGCCCGCGGCAAATCGCCTTCCATACATGCTCGGCGGTCTTACGTTCTTCGGCATTGTTCTGCTGATCACGACAGGCCTCATCCTCGATCAGTTCTATAATCCAAGTGCCAGCGGAGCACACGACAGCATTGTCTACATTGTGACGCGCGTGCCGCTCGGCAACTGGATTCGCGCGCTGCACTACTGGGGAGCGAGCATCGTACTGATTGGAGCAACGGCGCATCTGCTCTACGTGTTTTTGCGGCGCAGTTACTCGCCGCCGCGCGAGGTGCAGTGGTGGAGCGGCGTCACGCTATTGATCATACTGTCCGGCCTGGCGTTCACCGGCACCGTCCTGAAGACGGACCAGGAGGGCGGTGAGGCGCTCGCACACGCACTTGCGGGTGCGAAGCTCGTCGGACCTATGGGCATCGTCCTCGCCCCTGATTTTGCACGCTCGACATCATTGCTCGCGCGCCTGCACAACATGCACGTGAGCCTGCTGCCGTTATTGTTGCTCGCACTCCTCGGCCTGCACTTCTGGCTCATTCGCCAGCTCGGCATTCATTCGACCGAGCCGAAGACGGATATTTTTACTGCGCACCTCCGCAAGTTGACGGGGTATGGTCTGTTCGTCGTGGCAGGCATCTCTCTGCTTGCGGTCGTATTTCCGCCCGGTATCGGCTATCCGGCTGTTGACGGCGTCGAAATCACAAAGCCGTTCTGGCCGTTTCTGTGGATTTATACGGCTGAAAACACGATGGGTATGGTCGGGATGCTTGTGGCGCCCGCAATCTTCTTTGCATTTCTGATTGCGCTGCCCCTCATCGATCGTGGTGGGGACGAGATGCCGCGCATGCGCTGGGTCTCCGCACTCGCGGGCATACTGCTCGTCGTATTTCTCGGCATGCTGATCTACGGCGTCTTCGCGCCGCAGATGCAACACCTCGGTATGTGAGGCAGACATGAAACGCTTTCTTTCGATCGCAGCTGCGTTCGTTTTCTCCGTCACTGCGGTAGCGATCGCGCACGAACACGGCGCAATCCATCTCTCGGCAGCCGAAGCCGGTGTAGGTTCGACAATCGGCGTCACGGCAGATCACCTGTCGAAAAAAGCGACGTTCAGGTTCGAGCTGCGTGGCGTCCTCGATACGTATGCACTGCCCGATGTAAAGAGCGATACGGCAGGGAAATTCGATACGCATTTGAATCTGCCGCCCGCAGCTGCCGCGGGGAGTTATTCGCTGGTATTGATCGCAGAAGATGGTGACATCTCGGCGCGCGCAGATCTTACAATCGTAGCTTCGGCTCCAATCAACGCAGTTTCTGCCGTGGATGCCGCTCACGCCGCAATGCCGGGCATGGACATGGCCGCAATGTCGAAAGCACGCAAGGAAATGATGCCGCTCACGGTGAAGACCAGCGGCGCTGAATGGATCGCAATTGTCGGTGTGATGGTACTGTGCATCGCCGGCGGCCTGGCGCTGGTGCGTCAATCCTGATGACTCTCGCGCGGCGACTCGTTCTGATCGTCGCGCTTGCGTTCCCACCGTTCGTTGCATTGCCACTACACACTGCTGCGCAATCGATTGATGCATCGCCCGCATCAGGCACGAGTCTCGAGCCCGATGTCACGCCAATGGATGGCCTGCACGTGCAAATCGGTCGTGCTACGCTCATGCTGCACGGCAACGCGCAGGTGCACGTCTTCAATTCACTCACAGGTCCCACAACTCCGGGTGTGCATTCACTGAACCGGGAACGCAGCACGGAGATTGGCAGCCTCAACTGGCTGATGGGTGAATTGTCCACGCGTGCGCTCGGCGGCACGTTTGGAGCGCACGCGATGTTCAGCCTCGAGCCGTATACGCTCGCTCGCTGCGGCTATCCACTCGCACTCGGTGTCGGCAATTTCTGCAACGACGGATTCGTCACGAGCCATCAACATCCGCACGCGTTGTTCGGTGAGCTGGCCGCGTCCTTCACTCATTCGATTACGCGATCCGTTTCGATCCAGCTTTACGGTGGCCCCTCCGCGGAGCCTGCACTCGGGCCCGTCGCGTTTCTGCACCGCGCGTCCGCGGGCGCAGACTTGTTCGCCCCCGCTTCGCATCACTGGCTCGATGTCACGCACACATCGTTCGGCGTTTTCACCGCTGGAATTTTCGCGCGGCACTGGAAGCTCGAGGCGTCGGCGTTCAACGGACGGCAGCCGGGTGATTCGTACACGGGTATAAGGCTCGGGGCCCTCGATTCACGCTCTGCACGCCTGTGGATTCTGCCCAGCGATCGCTGGACGCTGCAGATTTCGCGCGGTCGGATCGTCGATCCGGAGCATGCAGTGCACCTTGGTGGGAGCGGGCAGGAAGTGCTCACAACAGCATCGCTCACATACAACCATCCGTATGACAATGATGGTTTGTGGGCGACGACGATTGCATGGGGCAACGATCACGACGCTCCTCAAACGACGAACGCGGTTCTGATCGAGAGCGCACGCACGTGGGGCGACAACACGATCTTTGTGCGTATCGAAGGGCTAGTTCGGCCGGACCTCGTGACGGAGATCGGATTTCATCCGGGCGGCACGCATGAGTTCACCGATTTCCATTTCGACCGGGCGACATCGACATCGCTTGGTTATCGTCGGGACGTAGTTACAGCGCGTGGACTGGGACTGGGACTCGGTGCGCGCGTTGGATTGGACCGTGTCGGTCAGTCGCAGGCTGTGAACTTCGGCACGCGGACGCCAATTTCAGCCACGATTTTTGCGCAGATCCGGCCGCGCGCGTCGCGCGCACACGGGCACCGCCACAAGGGAATGGAATGAAGGCGAGCGAAGCGCAGGCTCTTACGATCGGCATCGACCTCGGTGGGACCAAGATCGCGGCCGCGCTCGTCGACTCGGGCGGACGCATTCTCGCCAGCGCCCGGAAGCCTACGCGACCCGAAAAAGGGCCTGAGGCGATCGTCGCCGATATTGCGACACTCTCGGCATCGGTATCCGCGCAGGCCGAAGGACGCCCGATCATTGGCGTCGGCGTCGGCGTAGCCGGTCAGGTCGACCCCGCAACGGGCGCGGTATTCAGTGCGCCGAATCTCCGCTGGAAGAACTTTCCGTTTCAGGAACACCTCGAGACGGCGCTGCACAAGCCGGTTTCGGTTTTAAACGATGTACAGTCCGCGACGTTTGCGGAGTGGATTCACGGCGCGGGCCGGGGCGTGGCCGACCTCGTGTGCATTTTCGCAGGCACCGGCGTGGGTGGTGGCGTGGTGGCGCAGGGACAGCTCGTGCGCGGTGCAGCGGGCAGTGCCGGGGAAGTCGGTCACATGACCGTCAGCCTGGCCGGGCCACTGTGCCGGTGCGGAAATCACGGATGTGTGGAAGCGTTTGCAGGCGGATGGGCCATAGCGAAGCGCGCGCAGGAAGCGATCCGGGCGGATCCGGACGCAGGTGCAGTTCTTTTGAGGCTTGCCGGTGGCGACATTCAGCGCGTGACCGCGGCAATTGTCGCACGCGCATTGAACCGCGCAGATCCACTCGCAAAGAGCATTGTAAAGGAAACCGGTGAAGCACTCGGTGCGGGAGCCGCATCGATTGTGAACGGCTTCAATCCGGCGTTGCTGATTCTCGGCGGAGGCGTAGTCGAGGGACTACCGGAGCTTGTTGGTATCGTCGAAGAAACGATCCGCCGCAGAGCGCTTCCCGCCGCTGCAGAGCGACTCAAGATCGTTCGTCCGCAGCTTGGAACGCATGCCGGCGCGATCGGCGCCGCTACGTGGGTTCGTATCGGTCTGCCGCCGCGCCCGTTCTTACCCTCTTGATCCGTACCGGGTAAAACTAACTGCGCGTTCCGAGTGTCACTGACGATGTAATTTCTTTTCCATCCCGCACCACCGTGACCTGCACAACGTCTCCCGCCTTGTGCTTCCGTAGCTCGGCTGTCAGCACGTAAAGGTCCTTTACGTCATCGTCATCAAATTTCACAATGATGTCCCCGCCTTTGATGCCGGCCTTGTCGGCCGGCGATCCGGAGCGCACGCCGCTCAGCTTCACGCCATGCTCGACAGGTGTGAAATCGGGGATCGATCCGAGATACGCGCCGTAACCCTGGTTCTGTGAAGCGCTGTCGGCTGCAGTCGGCCTGCCGACACCCTTCTCGACAGTCAAAGGCATCTGCCGGTTTGCAACATCGCGCGCGACATCTGCGACAACCGATGCGACACGGCCAATGCCCGGTCCATCGATCTTGTCCCAGTCATCGCTAGCACGATGGTAATCCGAGTGCACGTTCGTGAAGAAGTGCAGCACCGGAATGTCCCTGGTATAAAACGATGTGTGATCGCTCGGCCCGTAGCCCTCACCGCGGTACGTCACCTTGAACGGACCTTCCTTCGCGATGCCCGCACCGACAATGTCCTTCCACTCCGCCGCAGTCTCGATTCCGTAGACGAGCAGATTGCCGGTATTCAGACGTCCCACCATGTCCATGTTGATCATGGCGCGCGTCTTCTCGTTCGGAATTGTCGGGTGCGCGGTGTAATACGCCGACCCCAGCAGGCCCTCCTCCTCGCCCGTGAACGCAATGAAGACGACGCTGCGCGCAGGCCGCGGTCCCTTCGACAGGCGGCGCGCCGCATCGATCAGCGCCGCAACGCCCGACGCATTGTCATCAGCACCGTTGTGCACGGCCTTGGACTCTGGATCCAGAGCGCCGAATCCACC
>JBBQYT010000114.1:0-6606 GCA_038208385.1 Longimicrobiales bacterium
CGACTGGAACTCACTCGAGAAGAGCTGGGATTGTCCCTGTCACGGGTCGCGTTTCGATGCGATGGGTAAAGTGATCAACGGGCCGGCGTCTTCTGATCTGGAAGAATTGAAATAGCTTTGGCGAAATCGAAGCTGTACCAGACAACGCACGACGAGCAAAAAATAAAAGGTGGCCTCCGTATCGCTCTCGAGTTCAATGACGGCGGAGATCCGGTGCCTGGCATTCTTCTTCTGCCGAACAAGGACGCTGCGCCCGCCGCACTGTTGCTGCACGGATACTCGTCGCGCAAGGAAGTGATGTCCGAAGCGATCGGCTGTGCTCTGCTCGAGGTCGGTATTGGCAGTTTATCCATCGACTTGCCCGAGCATGGTGAGCGACGCACGGGGGCCGGCGGCATGGAACGTAGCGCGATGGATCTGATGCGACACTGGCGCACCGCAAGCCGTGATGCCCTCCTCGCCGTCAAATACATCGCCGCGCGAAAAGAAGTCGATCGCGAGAACATCGGTGTCATCGGGTATTCGCTCGGTTCCTTTCTCGCGCTCGCAATCACACCGAAGGAAGACTGCATCAAGGCGGTAGTGCTGGCTGCGGGTGGGGACCTGCCGGATGAGATGCCGTTTGCGAAGTTCGCACGTACAATCATTGACCCGACGAAACTGGTCCGAAAACTTGGTGGGCGGCCGCTTCTGATGGTGCATGGGAAGCGCGACCGGACGGTGAAGCCGGCCCAGGCAGAGCGGCTTTTTGCAGCGGCCGAGCAGCCCAAGGAGATCCGCTGGTACGACTCCGGGCATATTCTGCCGCCTGCAGCCGGTATCGACGCCGCGCGCTGGCTGGCGGGACACCTTCGCTGATTTTATATTTCTCCCGTACAAACACCGACATCAAAACCAGTTCTCAGATATCAGTTCCCGGTTCTCAGCGCACGGAGCTCAGACGTGGCCGGTCACAGCAAGTGGAAACAGATCAAGCACAAGAAGGCGGCGACCGACGTAAAGCGTGGCGCCGGCTTTACGAAGCTCGTCCGTGAAATCACGGTTGCAGCGCGGAACGGCGGCGGGGAGGTGCGCTTCAACCCACGTTTGCGTCTCGCCGTCGACACCGCAAAAGCGGCGAGCATGCCGGCTGAAAACATCGAGCGCGCGATCAAGAAGGGCACGGGCGAGCTCGAGGGCGTCAACTACGAAGAGATCTCGTACGAAGGGTATGGCCCGGGCGGTGTTGCAGTGTTCATCGAGACGATGACGGACAATCCGAATCGTACGGTGGCCGCGGTGCGTCATGCGCTGTCGCGCGGCGGCGGCAGTATGGGCACGAGCGGTTCTGTCGCCTGGCAGTTCGAGCGCAAGGGACAGATCTACATCGATGCTGCGAAGTACGACGAAGAAAAAACGCTGGAAGCCGTGCTCGAGGCCGGCGCCGATGATCTGACGAACGAAGACGGCACGCTTGTCGTATCGACGGAAGTGGCGAACTTCCACGCAGTGCAGAACTCGCTCGTGGAGCGGGGCATAACGATCGAGGAAGCCGAGATCGCAATGGTTGCAAAAGCGACGGTGCGTGTCGAAGGGGATGATGCAGTGAAGCTCGTGAAGCTGCTCGAGGCGATCGAAGATCTCGACGACGTACAGAAGGTTTATTCCAACGCCGACATCGACGAGGATGCGTTGGCGGGAGCGGACGCGTGATCGTAATTGGCATCGATCCTGGCACCGCAACGACGGGCTACGGCGTCGTCGCCCACGAGGGCGGCGACGCCGTGTCGCTTGTGGAGTGCGGCGTCATAAGGACCGATCCGCATACAGAGCTGGCGCGCCGCCTGTGTGACATCTTCGAAGGCATCTCTGAAGTCATCGAGCGTCATGGCCCCGCTGCCGTCGCCGTCGAAGGAATTTTTTATGCAAAGAACGTCCGTACGACGGTAGTGCTCGGTCACGCGCGCGGTGTGATTCTGCTGGCAGCGACGCTGCGCAATATTCCCGTCGCCGAGTATTCTCCTGCAGAAGTGAAAAACGCCGTCGTCGGAACCGGGCGCGCAACGAAAGAACAGATTCAGTTCATGGTGCAAAAGCTTCTGCGCCTGCGCATGCCACCGCGCCCCGCGGATGCTGCCGACGGACTCGCCGTCGCGCTCGCGCATTGCTACGCAGGCAAGCTCCCGTTCGGTGCGTTCGCAGGCGCCGTCCCACCGCACATGCTGTATCGTTGAGCGCATATGATTAGTCGCGTGCGCGGGACCCTCGTGCGGCGCGATCTCGGCACCGCCGAAGTGTTGACGCCCGGCGGCGTCACCTACGAGCTCGAGATTCCACTCACCGTCTTCGAACGACTCCCGAAGGAAGGCGCAGAAGTAGAGCTGCGCACCGTGCTCGTCGTGCGCGAAGACGCGCACACGCTGTACGGTTTCATGGATGACCACGAGCGCAGCGTATTCTCGAAGCTTCTTACCGCGTCAGGCGTTGGGCCCCGCCTGGCCGTCAACATGCTGTCCACGCTGAGTCCCGACCGCATCGTGCGCGCAATCATCGACAAGGACATCGTGACGCTCAGGCAGATTCCGGGTCTCGGCACAAAGAAAGCCGAGCGCCTGATCCTCGAGCTCGGCGATAAGATCGATGACCTGTTGGTTGCGACCGTCGGACCCAAGCCCGAAGGACGCGCGGCAGAGGATGCAGTGAGCGCGCTAATCCGGCTCGGGTACTCGCCTGCAGATGCTACGCAGGCCGTTCGTAAAGCGCTCGATGACGGAAAGTCACTTATAACCGGCGACTTGATCAAGGCCGCGCTCGCTGGCCTCGGTCAGTAGCAGAAGCGCCCGTTTGCGGGCGGCTGGCGCGCTTCATGACGCAACGTGAGTGGTCCGCTACGCTCGGCCAGAAAATCCGCGAATCGATTGAAGGTCCACCCGGGAAAAGCTCCTAGCTGCCCCAAATTTCGCCGTTTCGTGTCATTTCTCGGTACCTACGGCGCCAGTCGGTGAATTGGTACCCCAATCCGCTCGCGTTTTGATTGCATTCTGCGCGCAGGCCGCAATTTGCAATGCGAGTATGGGGCATGAAGATAAGCGGCGGGTTGGGTGAGAAGGCTGGAAATCATTTGGTCCCATACATTTCCGTTGTTTTGAGCGATTCAGGAACGCGGCTTGCCAAACTGTTCTCTGATTCACATCCAGGCCCGTTCCAATCCAGTTCAGGCCGTACCGTTTATGATTTCTCCGCTGAAGGAGGTTCGTGTGCCCACGCTGCGCAAAGGTTTTACGCTGATCGAGTTGTTGATCGTGGTGGTGATCATTGGTATTCTCGCGGCCATCGCGATCCCGAAGTTCGGGAAGACCCGTGAGAAGGCGTACTTCTCGGCCATGAAGTCGGATTTGAAGAACCTGATGACGGCTGAAGAGCAGTATTACGCCGGCAACAACTACGCATATGGCGGAGCCGCCGGTACGGATGCATCTGCAGTGGGCGGCTTGGGTTTCGCGCCGTCGCAGGGTGTTGGAGTCACGATTCGCGAGGCGACGTCAACTGGCTGGTCGGCTGACGCGACGCACGCAGCATTGACGGCGGCTTCACAGAAGTGCGGTATCTTCTACGGCAGCGCGGCGGCACAGGCGCCGGCAATCACCGCTGGCCAGGTCACCTGCACGGGCGAGTAGTTCGCGGGGAGCGTTGCGCACACAACGACAAACCGGGTCGCCGACGAATCTCGTTGGCGACCTGGCTTGTGTATGCGGCTTGCATTGCGGGAGTGAATGGGAAGTAGACAGAGAAATGTCCTGGCGTTGCAGCTCGTTTCCATCTGCATCGCGGGCGGCTGCTCCGATGGTACGACCAATGTACAGCCGCAGCCCAAGGCCTATTTCGCTTCGGTAAGCGTCGGCTCTCTGTTTTCCTGTGGTACCACGAGCGCCGGATCGACGGTCTGCTGGGGCAGGAACAACTACAACCAGCTGGGCCGCGGCACAGCCCCCGATTCCACACCAACACCAACGCCAATCGCGGCACCCGCGCTGATCCAGATCAGCACGGGCTTCCAGCATTCGTGCGGCCTCGATCGAAGTGGCAGCGTGTACTGCTGGGGCCAATCGTCATCCGCACTGGGGACCGGTCTTTCCAGCTGTAACGCGATTGACCCGCTTGCCTGCGGACATATCCCGGCGCGGGTGGCCACAACGGTGACGTTCTCGACCGTTTCGGCCGGGGGCCTTCATACCTGTGGACTCGATACCGGTGGTTTTGCCTGGTGTTGGGGCTGGAACCAGTACGGTCAGCTCGGCAGTACGGCGGGTCCTGGCTGCCCGGTACTCTGCCAGGCAACGCCCGCTCCGGTGTCGGGACAAAGACGTTTCCTCAGTATTTCTGCCGGTAACACGCACACCTGCGCCATCACGGACACGCGGGATGGGTACTGTTGGGGCTATGGCCTCATCGGCCAGCTCGGGACGGGTTCATTCACCAGCAGCGATGTGCCGGTAGCCGTCTTTGGAGGCCTGAAGTTCGCGAGCATCGCGGCTTCACAGGACGGCGACACGAGCTGCGGAATTACTGCCGAAGAGCTGGTTTACTGCTGGGGCATTCCGATTAATGCGAGCTCGTTGAAGACGGCGACGGCGCTGCCCGTTGCCGTTGGCGGCGGTGTGCACTTCAAGACGCTCAGCCTGGCCGGCACGCACGCGTGCGGAATTGCCACGAATGGCGGCGCCTATTGCTGGGGCGATAATTATCGCTCGACGATTGGCGCCTCTCCCTCCGATGAGCCGAAGCCGGTCGCAGCTGGTCTCAACCTGACGTCGGTTTCGACCAGCGCTTCTCATACATGCGGCCTCGATACCGCTGGTGAGGTGTACTGGTGGGGAGACGGCAGTGTTGGAGCGCTCGGCAGCGGTGCGGACCGACCCACACAAACGCCCGTTCGAGTCATCCATCCCTGAGAGCGCGCGAAGTTCGGTGGTGACATTTGAGCGAACTCCATCTACAATTCGGCGTCACTCCAGCATGGTACTGAATGAGATCCGAGATCACGACGCCGGAAGTTCTGAGCGACGAGACTGTTGTCGAGCTGTCGCTTCGCCCGCAGCGGTTGGCCGAGTTCATTGGCCAGCCCAAGGTGAAGGACAGCCTGCGCATTGCCGTCGACGCCGCGCGGGCACGCCGTGAGCCGCTCGATCATACGCTCTTTCACGGACCGCCCGGCCTCGGCAAAACGACCCTCGCCATGCTCATGGCGCGGGAGATGGGCGTCAACATCAAAACGACGTCCGGACCTGTTCTCGAAAAACCCGGCGACCTCGTCGGCATCCTGACCAACCTGCGCGAATCCGACATCCTTTTCATCGACGAAATTCATCGCCTGCGTCCGATCATCGAGGAGTTTTTGTATCCTGCGATGGAGGACTATCGCATCGACATTCGTCTATCGGAGGGGCCCAAAGCGCAGACGATCACAATGCCCGTCGAGAAATTCACACTCGTCGGTGCGACAACCCGCTTTGGATTGCTGACACCGCCAATGCGCGCGCGCTTTGGCATCGTGCAACGCCTGAATTTTTATACTGCAGACGATTTGAAAGTGATCGTCGCACGCAGCGCAGAAATTCTACAGGTCGGGTGCGAGCCGAGCGGCGCGGAAGAAATTGCGAAGCGGTCGCGCGGCACACCGCGCGTTGCTAACAGATTGCTGCGACGCGTACGCGACTACGCGCAGGTGCGCGCCGACGGTGTGATCACGGCTGCAGTCGCTGATGAGGCACTGCAGATGCTCGATGTCGATGAGTACGGTCTCGACGAGATGGATGCGTGTATCGTGAAGGCGATCATCGAGCATTTCGACGGCGGCCCCGTCGGACTGAACACGCTCGCCGTCGCCGTCGGCGAAGATGCCGGTACGCTCGAAGAAGTCTACGAGCCGTTCCTGATCCAGAATGGCTTCCTGATGCGCACACCCCGTGGCCGTCAGGCGACGAACAAGGCCTATCGTCGCTTTGGCTACACGATTCCATCCGCGCGCGATGGCGCACCAGAGACGCAGGTCAATTTGTTCAAGGATGCCGCCGGGGGCGGCAGCGATCAGGCTGAACTCAGAGATTAGAGATTAGTTGTTCGTCGCGACGTCGTCTTCACTCTGTTAATCGCACATGTTCTTTCGTCTGACATGCTAAACGTCCGGGTACTGGGAGCGGTCAAAATGATTGGTAGTTTACTACTCGCTAATCGCTAATCCCTAATCACTGCTTTTAATGAACATTGTTTCATTGACGCCAACGGACTGTCGCCTGCTCGATGCGCGTTTCACCGAGCACGGCAACTCCCATCGTCGCATGACGAGCGCGTTGACGGAAGCCGGTGCAAATGCTGCGCGCGAGCGACTGGCAGCGCTGCGGGCGATGGAGATCAGGTTCAGTATTGATCTCGCGTCGCTCTCCCATCGCTTTGCGCATCGAAACGATCCCGGCACGCACGCAATCGAGCAGACCGTTCTCGCGTACGTGGGGCAGTGGCGCTGCTCGAGCGACGGACGCGAGGAGCTTTGGGTACTGCTCGATCGCGTGAGCGAAGTCCGGGAGCTGATGGAAGAAGGGGAAGGACAGCTCGCGCGTGAACCCGAGC
>JBBQYT010000115.1:0-6593 GCA_038208385.1 Longimicrobiales bacterium
TTGGAACCGGCGGCACGGCGTATCAGTACGCCGGCGTCGCGCCGGCGGCGGACATCATGACCGTGAAGGGCGGCAATGGCAGCTTCAGCCAGTCGGGCATCCTCGATGGCCTGGTGTTCTTCGCGCAGCAGTCGCGTGCACTGCGCAAGCCGATCTCGATCAACATGTCGCTCGGCAGCCTCGATGGCCCGCACGACGGCACGTCGCTGTTCGAGAAGGGCATTGACGGAATTGTCACCAATCCCAACGGCACACTGCGTGACAGCGTCATCATCACGATCTCGTCGGGCAACTCGGGTGCAAACAACAACACGACACCGGCAACTCCGCCTGTCCTCCTGCACGCGAGCGGCCGCACGACAACGGGACAATCGACAGACTTCACGATCAATGTCCCTGCCTACACGGCAAACGCAGGGCCGTGTAATGATTTTGCGCTGCTCGACATCTGGTTTGCAAACGGTGACCAGTACGATGTGACGGTCATTCGTCCGAATGGACGGTCACTGACTGCGGGTCCGAACCAGGCCGTGTCGGATACGATCGCGGGCCAGCTGACAATCGATCAGGGCGCAAAAGGCGGTGACGTTACCACGCCGGACAGCGAGACCGAGATCGTCATATCGGATTGTGGGTCGGAGTTCTCCACGCCTGCTCCGGGCGTATGGCGCGTGCGCGTGACGGGGCGTGCGGTTGTAACGTCTTTGCCATACCACATGTACCTGACGCGCTCGCAGTTCGGTATCGGCATCGCCCAGGGACTGCAGGGCTTCGACAATCACTACATGGTGGATTCGCCGGGCACCGCCAACAACGCAATCACCGTCGGCGCATTTGCGACGCGCATGTGCTGGCCATCCGCCAACGGAAGCTTCTGCTACTCGGCGCGTGAAGAGATCGGTGATCTCGCGCGCTTCTCGGCGGGAGGCCCGTCGCGCGATGGTCGCTTGAAGCCGGAGATCGTTGCACCGGGAATCGGCATCATGTCGACGTTGTCGCACGATGCTTCGCAATCACCATCGCGCATTGCCCCGGACGGCGTCCACTACGTCAATCAGGGAACCAGCATGGCGGCGCCGCACGTCACGGGCGCCATCGCATTGATGCTCCAGGTGAAACCGAAGATGAACGTGGCCGACGTGCGCGCGCTCCTCGCCGCTTCGGCAAAGCACGATGCCTTTACATCGAGGACGTACGGCATCGGCGCGGCGACGGACTGGTGGGGCTCGGGCAAGCTCGACGTGCACAGCGCAATTCTGCAGCTGCAGGCGGGAACCAACAACAACGCGGTTGCGAGCCTCAGCATCACCCCGCACGCAGACACGCTCGTCATCAACGCAACATTGCAGGTCCACGCAACGGCAATCGATGCGCTTGGCGCGCCGGTAGGACGTACAATCACATTCAGCTCGTCGAATCCGACAGTCGCAACCGTCGATGGGAACGGCGTCGTGACCGCAAAGTCACCAGGCTCGGCATTCATCGTCGCGCAAATCGACGCGAAGCGCGACAGTGCACGCGTTCAGGTTGTAGGACCCGCAACGCTCTCGCTCAAGGGCGCGCCGCTTGCCGCGACGTCAGGCTCAAGCGCAAAAGGCACGCGCGTGCCGCTGCTCAGATTGACGCTCGCGAGCAACGGATTCGAGAGCATCGACATCAGATCACTCGGGTTCGATGCACGCGGTGCTGATCCCGGCGCACGCGTTCTCGTGTTGCGCGATGTGAATCGAAACGGCGCCATCGACTCGGATGACACCGTGCTCGGATCTGCGCCAGTAAACCTTCAGAGCGGCGTGACGACGCACGTCACGATTCCGCTCAGCGGCCTGCGCGTGTCTGCGCACGATTCGGTGTCGGTCATCGCCGCAATCGAAATGGGCGGTGCGGCTCCAAACCTTTCTGCGCTCCAGCTGACACTGATACCCCTCGAGACGCACACGACCGGCGTGCTCTCGCTCGCTCAGGACCAGTTGGCACAACCCATTACCGCGATCGCATCCACAATCGTCTCGGCATCGCTCCTCAAAGCAAACGAGATCTTCGCACTCAGCGAGAATCCGGTCCGCTCGGGCAAAGTGATCTTCAACTTCGCGGTACGGCCATCTGTTGCAGGCGTATACACGCTCACCGGACGTCGCGTGACGGACCTGCTCCCGCGACTCGCATCGGACGGACGCGTCGAGTGGGATCTGAGAAATGATGATGGCGGGCAGATAGCGGCCGGTGTGTATCTGGTCGTGTTCAGCGTTTCGGGACAGCTGGTGCGCGAGAAGTTGTTTGTCGCGCGGCCGGGCGCCCCATGAGCAGGAGCATCAGCATCATGAACCGCATTATTGCGGAATTTGCGCGCACCTGCGCGCTTGCGACGTTTGCACTCATGCTCGGGCTTCAGCACGCGGCCGCCCAGCTGCCCGACACTGAAAATGGCGTCGGCAGCACGGGCGCGCAGGTCCTGCAAATGACAACGGGCAGTCGCGCCGGCGCGCTTTCGGGTGCGTATACCGCAGCACAAAACGATGCCGATGTGATCTTCTACAATCCCGCCGGCGTCGCATCGTTGTCGGGTGGCGCGAGTCTATCCTACGGAAAATTCGTTCAGGACATCGCGCTGATGTCGGCGGCGGGCGCAGTGAAGCTCGGCAGTGCAACGCTCGCGTTCGGCGGATCTTTTCTCGATGAAGGCACAATCGATGAAACGATTCCCGACCCTGCCTTTGGCGGACAGCGCGGCGTCACTACCGGCAAGACGGTATCGTCTTCCGAGAGCGCGGTCCGGCTCGGACTCGGCGTTCCGTTTGCCGGCGGCAGAGCGCGCGTAGGCATCGCGGGCGGGCTCGCATCCACAACACTTGCAGGTGCAACGCGCAGTGCACCGCTGTTCGATGCGGGCGCCCAGTTCTCCGTTACATCCGCGTTATCGCTCGGCGCATCGGTGCGCAATCTCGGCAGCCGTCTCAGCGGCACCACTGCGGACGCGTCATCGCGCATGCCGTCGGAAGTGCGCGTCGGCGCAGCGTTCCAGACCACGAAGGTGTCCGGCGTCGGCGTCCAGATATCGGCAGACTTCATCGACCGCCTGAACGAAGGCACAACCGGATTCGCCGCAGGCATCGAAGCCGGCCTCATGCCGGGCCTCGCCCGCTTCGGCGCAGTGGCGCGCGTCGGCTACGCCGCAGATCCCGGCGATACCGGCCTTGGCGCACTACGACTCGGCGCAGGCTTCTCCATCGCACACATCGCCGTCGACTACACGTACCAGAACCTCGACTTCTTCGGTGCAACACACCGCGTGGGTGTTCGCTTCGCGACGTCGCGTTAGCAAAAACTACTACGACAGCACGTCGCGATCTCCGGAAGCGACCTCGCGCACCCACAGCTGGTAATCGATCGCCGCCGCGAGCGCTGCCTCGATGCTCCGAATCACATCAGACTCACAAACTTCCGTACGCGCGCGCCGCACCAGCGTCTCATCCAGTACGAACGTAAACGGCCGGCGCGCCGACTGGTCGTGCTGTTCTCTCGTTGGCGCAGCAGCTTTCTGTCGCATGTCGACATCCTTCGCACGTTGTTCGAATCGATGTTCAAACAACCTGCACGAGGTTCGGAGCACCTCCATGCGCAGAAGCGACAGCTTCGCCAACAACGTCGATGCGCTTTGCTTTGAACCCGTTCGTATCTATTGTTAGACCATGGACTCAAATAACGGAAGCAGCTGATCGTCGTTGGCGACCGGTTGTTGATCTCGCCCGAAGAAGGCGAAGAGCGCAGCCGCGTCGGCCTGTACCTGCCGCCGAGCGCAGTCGACAACCAAGCCGTGCAGGGCGGTACCGTCATGGCAACCGGACCCGGCACGCCGATCTCGGCGCCCACGGACCTCGACGAGGAGCCCTGGCGCATAACGGGTGGCGAGGCGCGCTTCCTGCCGGTGCAGGCCCAGCGCGGCGACTACGCAATCTTTTTTCGCCGCGCCGCAGTCGAAATCACATTCGACAACGAGAAATACCTGGTCGTCCCACAGGCTGCGATTCTGGTTCTCGTGCGCGAGCACGAGCTTCACGAAGACGGCGAATGGTAATGACCGTTGCAGGACCCGCGCGACGCTGTGAGGGTATGAGTTGGCACACGAGAGCGGCCCCGATCAGTCGGGGCCGCTTCTGTTCGGAGACACAGCGAGCTGAACGATGAATAGCACGACAGACAACACCCGCGGCCGGAACTACATGGTGCGCGCAACTGCGTACGACGGTCTCGTCCGCGCATTCGCTATCGACGCGACTGCCGTCGTCGAAGAGCTGAAAGAGCGCCACGGCACCTATCCGGCAGTCACGGCTGCGCTCGGCCGCCTGGCCACCGGCGCACTGCTGCTCGGCTTCATGCACAAAGAGGAAGACCAGCTCGTTACCGTCCGCATGCAGGGTGACGGACCCGCAGGAACGTTGCTCGCTTCCGCGAACGGCAAAGGTGAAGTGCGCGGCCTCGTCGCCAACCCCCGTCCCGAAATCGACCAGGTCCGCGACGGCAAGCTCAACGTATCCGGCGCCGTCGGCACCACGGGACACCTCACCGTCACCCGCGACCTCGGCATGCGCCAGCCATACTCCAGCACAATCGCCATCGTCTCCGGCGAAGTGGGTGAAGACCTCGCCACCTACCTGGCCAGGAGCGAGCAGATCCCCTCGGCCGTCGGCATTGGCGTCTTCGTTCGCTCAGACGGCACCGTCGAAGCCGCAGGCGGTTATCTCGTCCAGCTCATGCCCGGCATCGACGAATCGGAAATCGATCGCATCGAGGGCATCATCGGCGACCTGCCGCACCCGACGACGATGCTCCGTCAGGGCGACGCTCCCGAGGACATCCTCGGCCGCATCTTCCCGAACGGCTTCGAACTCCTCGACAAAGTGCCCGTTCGATTTCACTGCCCCTGCTCGAGAGAGCGCGCCGAGCGCGCCCTCACACTCCTCGGGCCCGCCGAGCTCGAAGGCATCCTGGAAGGCGACGCGGAACGCGGCCACACCGAAACCGTCTGTCAGTTCTGCACCGCCACATATACGTTCACGATAGACCAGATCCAGACCCTCATCGCCAACAGCAAAGCCGACTCCGACTCTTGAACAGCTTCCGCTACCTCATTGGCAGCCCCATAGCATGGAAGCACGCCCCCAAAAAGCGGCGGACGCTCCAGTTATGGGCCCATGAAGAGAACATCGGGTCGGTGACCTGGCCCGGCCTGATCGGCCGTGACGCGGAGGGCGTCTGCGCGGATGGCGAGTGGCGGTTCGATTCGCAGGGCCTCACTGGCCGCACCGTCGCAATCACGAAGCTCGGCACAGAAGAGCCGGTCGGCACCATGACGATTGCCTGGCTGGGCGGCAGGGGCACCGTGGAGCTGGCCGTCGGTACCGGCTACGACTTCCTGAGGACCTCTTTCCTGCCCCCAGAGCGATGCTTCCTTAATCGCCAGGGATCGTCGCTGGTTCGAATCAGGACCAGGTTTCCCGGCGCCCGGCTTCATGGTACCGTAATTATTGAACCTGCGGGCGGAGGAGACCCCAATCTCTCGCTTTTGACCCTCCTTGGTGTATACCTCCAAGTGCTCAGATCTCAGCGCGCAGCAAAGGGTTAGAAAGAAATACCTTGACCGCGCCGCATGTTTATCCCATCATTGAGTCACCTCCCCGTCGTACGGTGCATTGACTCGAGTGGGTCGCGGCCATCTAGGCCTTGCTCACGCATTGTACGTTTTCCGCTACATCACGGGAAAAAGACTGGACCGAAATGACGTGGTTTCGACGCCGAACTGACGCAGAGCGTGAACGTCGCTCAGAGTGCATGTCTGACTTTGAGAGGCTGATCAAACGTTCACTCGCGATTCCGCTTGCTGCTCCGATCCTGCTGTTCCTCGGATTTGGTGTTGGCAAGGTTACGACACAGGCGATTCAATTGCCTGTGAACGCACCAGTGCGCACACCGAGTCGTTTCTTGCAGGTGCCGCGCTTCCAGCTCGACAAGTACACGCGCTCGATGAGCTTGCTTCGCAAAGATGGCGACAAGACAGTGAGCTACGTGTCGATGTATCGTGACAATGTTGCACCGGTTGAAGACGCGCTTTTGCGTCGCGGTGTTCCGAGTGCGACGGCACGCAAGGTTGCATGGCCGCTTGTCGAGCACGCAAATGCGCGCGGTCTGAACCCGGCGACTGTGTTGTCGGTTTTGTTGATTGAGAGCGAAGGCAAGCCGAGCGCGACGAGTCCTGTCGGTGCACGCGGCCTCATGCAGGTGATGCCGTTCTGGTCCGGCAAATTCCGCGGCTGTGGCTCTGACCTGTACAACATCGAAGCCAACATCTGCAGTGGTACGCGCATCCTCGCCGAATATGTACGCGGCGCTGCCGGTGATGAGCGACGCGCTCTGCTCGGCTACAATGGTTGCGTACGCGGCACCAACACGCCGAACTGCCACGTTTATCCCGACAAGATTCAGCGCCTCCGCGAGAAGATCGAGACGGAGCTGCTGTCCAATCGGAAGAAAGCATCGCTGCTTACGGGCGCCGAGTAGTTACCCGCCGTCAGCTCACAAAAAAAGCGCCGCGAGAT
>JBBQYT010000116.1:0-6590 GCA_038208385.1 Longimicrobiales bacterium
GCTGCCGATGGCACTCGGTGCGCTCGTATTGCTGCACATCGCGCTGGTCATCCGGCAGGGCATCGCACCGCGGCCGAGCGATCTGGAGACCGACGGCGTTCCCGTTTGGACGAGCTCGCCCACGTACGGCGCGTATTACAAGGGCGCGTACGCGAAGGCGAAGCGCAGCGGCGTTCGTTTTTGGCCGGACATCATCGGCAAAGACGCGATCGTGTCGGTTGCCATCATCGCGATTCTCGTGGCACTGGGTGTCTTTGCGGGCGCGGGTCTCGATGCGCCCGCAGATCCAACGGACACTGCCTACGTGCCGCTGCCAGAATGGTACTTCCTGCCGTTCTACCAGCTGCTCAAGCTCGTGCCGGGAGCGCTCGAGAGCGCTGTCGCCGTTGGAATTCCGGCTGCACTCATCCTCGTTCTGCTGCTGTTGCCGCTGTTCGACCGGCGCAGCAAGCGGAGTCTGTCGCACCGCCCCGTCGCGCTCGGATCGCTCGCCTTTGTGCTCGTATCGTGTGCGCTGCTACTTGGCGCCGCCTTGCGCGGGCGCATTCCAAATGAGCCAGTGGGCAACGGTGCGCCGCTCACGCTGGCAGCACGCACGGGACGCTCGCTGTTCAAGCAGCAACAATGCGGCGCATGCCATGCGGTAACCGGCAAGGTGGACGCCGCGGCGATTGCGCCGGACCTGAGCGCGGTCGGCCTGCGTCACTCCGCCGGCTGGATGCACAGCTTCATGGAGTCGCCCGCCGCATTCCACCCCGGCACTATCATGCCGGCGTTCGGCCCACCGACGCTCTCGCATTCGGAAATCGAAGAATTAGCGCAGTACCTCGCGTCGATGCGTGGGGCTGACGGACGCATTGGCACACCCGACGTACACGACACGTTCCCGCCGATTCCAGGCGCGACGAACAAATAGGAGGCATCACGATGAAGACATACGTTTTGTTGGCGACATTCTGCTTTTCGTTGGGCGCAGCCTCCGCGGTGGCGGCGCAGGCTCCGTCGGCCCTCGATGGCAAGACCATCTTCGAGGCGAACTGCAAGGTATGTCACGGTGCGAGCGGAGTGCCGTCGGCCGCAATGGTCAAAGTGCTGGGTGTGCCGACCTTCACCGCAGCGCTGTTCAGCAGGTTCACGGAAGACTCGGTGCTGACGGTGCTGAGGAAGGGTCGCGGGAAGATGAAGCCGATGACCGACAAGCTGACGCCGGACCAGATGACGATCGTAGCGAAATACATTCGACAGATGGCGGCGCGGCCGGGGAAGTAGCTCACCGCAGGCAGGACATGCCGTATCTCAAGAGGTGGACGAAGCAGCCAAGGAAGAAAGCCTTCGCGGGGCCCGTCCAGACAACGGTCAGGACGACGTATTTGTCCAACCGTTCAGGGTGTGGGGCGCTGACGGCGCGCGAAGACGAGGAGTCCCGCACCACAGATCACTGCAATCCCGCCATACACAGCCCATTGGGTTTGGCCGCTCATGAAGCTACCGGGCAACACGCCAATGCCCTGAAAAAACCAGACGCCGCCGATCAAAACCAGTAGCACGCCGACTATATACAGGATGATTTTCATGTCTGACCCCGTCAATACGTTAGAGTCGACTGCGCCGACAGCCCGTTCGCAAGCGTGGCTGCGAAAAGCAGAACCCACTGGGAACCGAGCTGGCTGTTTTTTGTGTCATACGTTTCTGCGAGCGAATGCTCACCGCGCCCATCGCCACCGGCGCCAATCGTAACGGCAGGAATGCCCATACTGATTGCAATGTTTGCATCTGTGGAGGCTGCTTCCATTGTCGCAGTGAAGCCGAGTGCCGTTGCTGCCGATAGCGCGGCCTTGGCGACTGGCGCATCGGCTGGCTGACCGCCGCCCGGCCGCAGCCCGACACTCTTCACTTCAACTTCGAGGCCGCTGGTGCTCTTCCAGCGAGCGAGCTCCTGGGTCAGCGCGTTGCGCACTGCGACATGAAAGAGCGTGTCGACACGGTCCAGCTCTTTTGCGTCGATGGACCGCATGTCGACCAGCATGCTCGCAGATCCCGCAATCGAGTTTACTGACGTCCCACCCTCGACGGTTCCGACATTGAACGTGACCTTTGGCTGCACGGGCACCTGCAGATCTGCAATGCCCGCAATGGCGCGTCCGAGCGCATGGATCGGATTCGGAATTCCAAACGCACCGTAACTGTGTCCGCCGGTGCCTTTATATGTCACGCGGTAGCGATGACTTCCGATGGCATCCTTCACCAGATCCAGGTGCGTGCCATCGACGGAAACGAACGAGCCAATGCGCCGGCCTTTCAACTCGTTCGTGATCAGATGACGCACACCGCGCAGGTCTCCGAGGCCTTCCTCTCCGACAGTGCCGACAAACATGAGCGTGGCGCGCATCGCCACGTGCGTGGAATCCAGCGCACGCGCAACAGCGAGAACAACGGCGAGGCCGCGACAGTCATCGCCGATGCCTGGGCCCTTGAGGACGGTGCCAGTCCGTGTGACCGTCACGTCCGTGCCTTCCGGAAAGACAGTGTCGAGATGGGCAGAAATAATTACGAGCGGCTCGCTCGAAGCGCCCGGCCGCTCGCCAATGACATTGCCGACAGCATCGATGCGAACGTTCTTCAACCCAATTCGTCGCATCTTTTCAGCATAAACCTCGGCGCGCTTCTGCTCCTTGAACGGCGGCGCGGGGATCTGACACAGCTCGATCTGCTCCTCGATCGTTGCGGGCTCCATGCGTGCGACGGACGCGAGCGCAGCGCGCACGCCCGGATCCTGTGATGTCGGGCTCGCGGTTTGTGCGTCCGCTCGCGAGCAAACAGCCAGCGCGAAAAGGAGTGAAGCTGGTAAGAAACCGTATCGAATCATTGCGCTGCCTTGAAGTGGGATTACAACTCGATTCTTAGTGCAACTACTGGATCAATGCGCGTGCTCGATCGCACGGGGATCATAATGGCGAGCGTCGCGACGGCAAGGAGCGACAGAGCGACGAAAGTGAGCGTAACCAGATCCAGCGGATTCACCTCATACAACGTTGCCGCCAGGAGGTGGTTGGCCAGCAATGCACCTGCCAGTCCAGCCAACACACCCGCCGCTGCGATAGCAAGGCCGCGCCGTATCACCAGCTGAAGCAGGTCTTTTGCTGTGGCGCCCAATGCAACGCGAATTCCAAGCTCGCGTAAGCGCACCATCGTCGTCATGACACTGAAGAGTCCCAGCGCTGTGAGTGCAACGGTGGCGCACGCGAAAACACCGAGCAGGAGTGCATTCAGGCGCGGCTGTGCGAGCCTCGCGCGTGGCGCCATTCAAGATGACGATGCGATCCTGATCTCGAACGGGGAGGCGCCGGAAAAGTAATGCTTCAGCTACCGTGAACACAGCCGTCGACAGACCAATGCCGAGCGCAAGCGTGAGGATTGCCGTCCACGCAAACCCTGGAGTTCGGCCGAGGCCGCGCATGCCAACGCGAAAGTTCTGAAGCAGTCTATCCATGCTGGCCTCGTTGCGGGGCGTCGAGCTCAGCTGCGCGGTAGCTCTACCGACGGCAAAAAGCGCGGGGCTTTGCGATGCAACGTCGCCTGCTCGAACGAATATGCCAGGCGAATCAGCGACGCTTCGCTCCATGCCCGTCCGATGAACGACAATCCAACCGGCAATGACCCCAATGCGTAGCCCATCGGTACCGTGATGCTCGGGTAGCCTGCCACTGCGCCCGGCGTCGACGATCCCCCGGTGAAGTGATCGCCATTCACGAGGTCCGTCGGCCATGCCGGGTTGCCCGTCGGACACACAATCGCATCGAGCTTGTGCTGCGTCATTACCGCATCAATACCCAAAGTGCGCGACAGCCTGCGATTCTTTGCGAGCGCATCGATATACTTCTTGTCCGTCAAGGGCCCGCGTGCCTGCGACTGGATGAACACTTCCTGTCCGAAGTACGGCATCTCCTCAGACGCGTGCTGCTCGTTGAAGGTAATCAGGTCCTTCAGCGATTTCATTGGCGCGCCTGGTCCGAGCGATGCGAGATATTCGTTGATGCCGTGCTTGAACTCGTATTGCAGCACGATGTTCTCGGTGTCGTCGTATTCGCCCAGGTGCGGAATGTCTGCGGGATCGACGATCACCGCGCCGGCCGACTTCATCGCATCGATCGCATTTGTGAGCAGCCTGTCCGCATCATAGCTGTAGCCCGTGAGCTTCGCGCGCGCAACGCCGACGCGCGCGCCGCGCAGTCCCTGTGCATCGAGCGACTTTGTATAATCCGTGAGCGCCTCGCCTGCGCTGCGGGCAGTCGCGGGATCGCGCGGGTCTGCGCCCGTCAGCACGCCGAGCAGGATTGCGGCGTCCGTCACCGTGCGCGCCATTGGACCTGCAGTGTCCTGGCTCGCTGAAATTGGAATGATGCCGGCGCGACTCCATAGTCCTACGGTTGGCTTGATTCCGACGAGCGCATGTGCAGAGGATGGACATACTATGGAGCCGTCGGTTTCGGTGCCAATGCTGAGCGCCGTCATGTTGGCGGAAGTCGCCTGGCCGGATCCGGAGCTCGAGCCGCATGTGTTGCGGTCGAGTACGTACGGATTCTTACCCTGCCCTGCCTGTCCATTCCACCCGCTCGACGAGTGCGTTGACCGGAAGTTTGCCCATTCGCTGAGACTCGTCTTCGCGATGATGACGGCGCCGGCTGCACGCAGCTTCTGCACAATGAATGCATCGCGTAGCGCGATCGATCCTGCGAGCGCGAGGGAGCCCGCCGTTGTCGACATGCGATCGTGTGTGTCGATGTTGCCCTTGATGACGATCGGAATTCCGTGCAACGGACCGCGCAGTCGGCCCGCCTTTCGTTCGGTGTCCATTTGGTCCGCGATGCCCGGCGCGTCCGGATTGATCTCGAGGATCGCGCGCAGTGTCGGGCCCTTACGGTCCAAATCATCGATGCACTGGAGGTAGTGCCGCGTCAGTGTGCCGTAGGTTTGCTGCCCGGAGCGAACCATTTCCTGAAGCTGCGCGATCGTCGCTTCATCGATCTCGGTGGGCGGGCGTTGCAGCGCACGCAGGTGCACCGGCGGCCCAACCTGTGCGGCAAGGGGAGACCCCGATGCCGTCGCCGCGACAGCGGCTGCAATACCGCCGAGATACAGAAACTCCCGGCGATTGACCTGCGCTTCAGCTTCGTCGGTGCCGGCTCTGGATTGACGCATGGATTGGCTCCCGGGTGGGGTGGGGACATCCAAATTGGTCGCGCGCGCGGTCCCGAACAAGACAATCACCCGCATACGGGCCGTGTGATGTATATTGCACGGAAGGCTGAACGGGGGGCCCTTGCGACGCTGTTTCAACCCGAGCGCGCGGCACTGCGCGGTGAGCTGAGTCCCGTCATCGTCGGGTTTCTGCGGGCAATTCTACAGAAACGCACCACAGGATCGCATGTCCAACCGACAGGTTTTCTCAGCACAGCTTGAGAAGGATGACCACACGGAAGGTACCGGCGTCCGCATGCCTTTCGATGTGCGCGAGGTGTTCGGAAGCGGACGCGTGCCTGTGCGCGGCACCATCAACGGTGTGCCGTTCCGCAGCACGCTGGCTCCTTACAAGGGGGTGGTTTTCCTGCCCGTGCCGAAGGCGCTTCGCGATGCAGCCCGGTCCAAGGCAGGCGATGTCGTCGAGATCATCCTCGAGCGCGACCTGGAAGAGCGCGTCATTACACCTCCCAGGGACTTGCAGAATGCGCTCGATGCGAATCCGGATGTGAAAGCTGCGTGGGACAAGCTCAGCTACACGCACAGGAAGGAACATGCGCGCGCGCTCGAAGAAGCGAAGCGTCCCGAGACACGTCAGAGAAGACTCGACAGCACGATTGCAATGCTGAAAGAAAAAAAGAGATGACGAATTGGTCGGACCCGACACACCGCTTCTCCAACCGCGTCCAATACTCAGGACGTCGGGATGTATATTGGCGGCTAGCCTAGCGCTCTGCGCGCGCGCTCGACGAGATCGCGCGCTCCTGCATCCGATGGTGCTTCCGCAATAATGCGCAAAATCGGCTCGGTGCCCGATGCACGCAAATGCACCCAGCGTCCTTCCCTGGGCCACGCGAGCCTCAGTCCATCCTGACGATCGGCTTCCGGTGCGCCGAGTCCCTTCTCGAGTGTGTCATACGCAGTCTCGAGTGAGCCGGTGTCCCGTGGCAGCTTGTCCTTGACGATCACGTACGGCTTCTGCTGCGCTACGATTTCCTCGACGGTGTCACCGGTCTCGAGCAAAAGCTGCAGCACCAGCGCCGCTGCTACAGCGGAATCGCGCGTCAGGTGCACGTCCGGCAGAATCACGCCGCCGTTCCCTTCGCCACCGATGACGGCGCTCTCCTTCTGCATCCGCCGTGCAACGTTGATCTCGCCGACGGGTGCACGCACGAGCTGCACACCAGCATCAGCGGCAACATCCTCGAGTACCCGACTCGTCGACAGGTTCGTTACGACGGCGCCCTTCTTGTGGCGCAGCACCAGCATCGCAGCGAACGCGAGCGTGAAGTCTTCACCAATCGCGCGGCCTTTGTTGCTGACGAGGCTCAAGCGATCTGCATCCGGGTCTG
>JBBQYT010000117.1:0-6584 GCA_038208385.1 Longimicrobiales bacterium
GTTGAAGCCTCTTTATGAAAAAGCGCGTCTTCTCCGTTGAAGACGCGGTCGAGCACAGTGAGTTGCAGCGTGCGAGTGAGGCAAGTGTCGTGCTCAGAGGAGACGACGCACCGATTCTGTCGTTCCACGCGCAGAAGATAGCTATGGGCGAAGCACAATGGAAGTGTGTTTGTCACGCCGTCTGCAATAGCGCAATCCCCATCACCAGCCGATAATAAGTGCGAGGCTGAGGAACCCGTATGCAGGAATGAAATGTCTCAGGAATTTTCGTTCGGTGTCGTGGAAGAACCGCAGCTGGCGGCGGAGACGCTGTCCGGCACGGGCGTGGACCGCCGGCTGGCGCTGCGAGCGGACGAGGAATCATGACGCGCATTCGGGTAAACCCGGCGCCCGCGCCGCCTGCCGATTACGATGTGCTGATCGAGGCGGGCGCGCTGCAGCGCATCGCGGAGCTGGTACAGGAAGTCGCGCCTGCGTATCGCTACGCGATCATCTCGGACAGCAATGTTGCGCGTATACACGGAGAAGCCGTCCGGCGCGCATTCGAAGATGCAGGGACGCGTGCGGAGCTTTTCGAGTTCGAGGCTGGCGAAGCGCACAAGACGCGCGAGTCGTGGGGCTGGTTGAGCGATGAGCTCGTGGTGCGCGGCTACGGTCGCGATGCAGGCATTATCGCGCTCGGCGGTGGTGTGACCGGAGACATTGCAGGCTTTGTTGCGTCGACGTTCATGCGCGGCGTCCCGGTCGTGCAGGTGCCGACGAGCCTGCTTGCGATGGTGGATGCGTCGGTTGGCGGAAAGACGGGCGTCGATACCCCACATGGCAAGAACCTGATCGGTACGTTTCATCAACCGGCCATTGTGATCATCGACCCGGAGGTTCTGGGCACACTGCCGGAAGAAGAGCTGCGTGCAGGATTGGCGGAGGCCGTGAAGCATGGCGCGATCGTGGATGCAGAGTACTTGAAGGCGATCGAGCGCGACCGCGAAGTGTTGTATGCGCGCGATGCGAGTGCGCTCGAGCAGCTCGTGCGTCGTTCGGTCGAGATCAAGGCAGGTGTCGTCGCGAGGGATCCGCTCGAGAATGGCGAGCGCAAATCGCTGAACTTCGGTCACACGATTGGTCACGCGGTCGAAGCGATGTCGGACTACAACCTGCCGCATGGCTTCGCCGTCGCGATTGGAATGGTTGCGGAGGCGCGCGTCGGGGAAGCGATGAAGGTCACCGAGCCCGGCACTGCGGACCGTCTGGCGAGGATTCTGTCCAGCTTTGGTCTGCCGACGGCAATCGATCCTGACGCGGACGCAATGACGATTCTGGACATAGCGGCGCGGGACAAGAAGGCGCGCGAGGGCCGAATTCAGGCGACACTGATCGCTCGAATCGGGGAAGTGGCCCGGAATGAGGGCGGCTGGACGTTCCCGCTCGACCTCCCGTCGGTGAGATACGCACTTGTACAGAACCCGTCAGCTGTTTGACGCCAGCGCTCCGGGCGCGCTAATATTGTGTTGGCTGAAGGTTTAGAGCTACTCCCCGACGGAGGCGTGATGGCGCTCGCAGAGCGCTTTCGTGGCCGCTCGGTTGCCGACACCTTGCAGGCCCAGGCCGCGGAGAACCCTGACCGCATACTCCTGGTCTTCGGTGAACGTCGACTGACTTACGGTCAGATTGAAAAGTGGTCGCTTTCACTCGCGGCTGCGCTACACGAGCTTGGCATCGAGCGGGGCGATCGTATTGCGATTGACCTGCCCAATTGGCCCGAGTTCGTCATCTCTGTGTTTGCGGCGGCCAAGCTCGGCGCCGTGATCGTGCCGCTCAATCCGCGGTATACGACGCCCGAGCTGCAGTACATGCTCCGGCATTCGGAAGCTGCCGTAGTGATCACAGCCGAGAACTTTGGCGGCATCGATTACCTGCAGCTCTTCGAGGGCTTCCTCACCTCGCTTCCCGATCTCCAATACCTGGTCACGGTCGGCGAAGAGGACCTGTGGTACGACGACCGCATCTACCAGTTCGAGGATTTGCTCTCGAGCGGGGAAGGTCGTGCGCTGCCCGATGTGAAGATCGATCCCGACAACGACACGCTCGCGATCCTTTACACGTCCGGCACAATGGGCAAGCCGAAAGGCGTCGCGCTCACGCACACGAACCTGCTTTCCGTCTCGTTGCAGACCGCGGACGCCGTCGAGCTGAAGCCCGAGGACGTGGTCTTTGGTGTAACAACAGTATTCACGGTGTTCGGTCTCGGACCGGGAATACTCGGGACGGTCGGTGCGGGGGCGAGCCTGGTGCTTCAGGAGCAGTTCCATCCGGACGAAGCTTTGCAGCTGATCCAGGAAAACCGCGTGACGGTGCACTACGGCGTGCCGACGGTGTTCATCACGGAGCTGCGCGAGCCGGAACGCGAGCTGTGCGATTTGAGCTCGTTGCGCGCCGGCATCGTCGCAGGGGCGCCCATCAGCGATGACCTGGTGCGGCGCATTCGAGCGGAGCTGTGTCCGAACCTGCTGGTCGGGTACGGTCTCACCGAGACGTCATCGACGCTTGCCGTGACGCGGCAGAGCGATCCCGAGCAGAAGCAGCTCTATACGGTTGGATTGCCACTACCGGGCACGGAGATCCGCGTGCTCGATCTGGACGGTACGGTGCTCCCCGAGGAAAGCCTCGGCGAGATTGCCGTGAAGGGACCTGGCGTGATGAAGGGTTATTATCGTCAGCCGGGCGAGACATCGAATTCGTTCGACCAGGATGGGTTTTTCCTGACGGGCGATCTCGGGATCATCGACGAGGAGGGTTACGTTCACATCGTCGGCAGGCGCAAAGAGCTGATCATCCGCGGCGGGTTCAACGTTTACCCGCGTGAAGTGGAAGACAGACTGCATGCGCATCCCGCGGTGCTGGACGTGGCGATCGTCGGATTGCCGCACGAAGTTCTGGGTGAAGTCGTGTGTGCGTGTGTGGTGCCTATCGAAGGCGCCATTGTGACAGGCGAGGAGATCAAGGAGTGGTGTCGAGGGGCGCTGGCGGATTACAAAGTGCCCGATCTCGTGCGCTTCTTCGACTCATTTCCCCTCACGGGAAGTGGAAAGGTGCGCCGCGTCGAGCTGGCGCGTATGGTTTCTGCAGAGGAGAGCTCGAGGCGGCCCTAGTTGGTGCCTTTGCGGTGACGCGGCGACAAAACCCGGACGCGGGTTGCTCGCAAAGCAGGACTGCCATGAATGGCAGGCAGGAGAAATTGCAGACGGCGCAATAACGCGTCCTCTGCGCTACAAAATGGATGCGCTGCCGCTATCGGCACCGCGGACTTGAAGGGTGATCCGGCCACCCGGCGAACAATTTTCGCCGCGTCGCTGCGTCGCCCCCTCGCCGCGTCGCGATAGCTGGCAAGCGCAGGAAGAAACGAGAAAGACATAATGACAGCACAATTCGCACGGGCGCCTCAAACGCGAGGCAGTACGCCCGTGTACAATGCACCAAACGCAGCACTACTCATCGATTTTGACAACGTCACGATGGGGATCCGCAGCGACCTCACGAAGGAACTCCGCAATCTTCTCAATAGCGAGATCATCAAGGGGAAGGTCGCGGTCCAGCGAGCTTACGCGGACTGGCGACGCTACCCGCAGTACATCGTCCCGCTCGCGGAAGCATCCGTCGACCTGATCTTCGCGCCGGCGTACGGCAGCTCGAAGAAGAACGCAACGGACATTCGCCTGGCGATCGATGCGCTGGAGCTGGTCTTCACGCGTGCCGAGATCGGCACATTCATCCTGCTTTCCGGCGACTCCGATTTCAGCAGCCTCGTGCTGAAGCTGAAGGAGTACGGCAAGTACGTGATCGGCGTGGGCATTCGGGAGTCCGCGTCGGACCTGCTCGTACAGAACTGCGATGAGTACTACTCGTACTCGGCGTTGACGGGCCTCACGCGCGCCGGCGATGAGGGCAGCCTCGTCAAGATGGATCCGTGGGAGCTGGTCGAGCGCGCGACCGCGCAGATGGCCGAAGCCAATGATGTAATGCGCTCCGATCGCCTGAAGCAGGTGATGCTGCAGCTCGATCCGAGCTTCAATGAAGGCGAGCTCGGGTTCACGAAGTTCAACAAGTTCGTGCAGGAAGCAGCAAATCGTGAGCTGCTCGTTCTGCACAAGATGGAGAACGGCCAGTTCGAGGTTGGACCTGCGGGATCGAGTCTGGCGGAGCAGCGTGTCGAGCAGGCGGCGCGTGCAGAGCGCGAGCCGCGTCGGGAGCGTGGCCGGCGCGGTGGCCGTGATCGCGACAGGGATCGTGACCGTGAAGCGCCTCGTCCGGCAGTCGAGCCGGTTCGCAGCGTCGAGACGCCTGCGCTCGCGTTGCCTGCCGCAGCTACCGAAGCTGCTGCACCTGTCTCGGACAACGGTCGCACAGCGCCGGCAGCGACACCCGAGCGTGCGCGTGTCGAAGAGCCCGCTCGCGAACAGACGCGTGAACCGGTGCGCGAACCCCGGTTTGCCGCTTCAGCGCCTGCTGCGCCTGCTGCCACCGATGCGTCGGTTGCACGCGGCGAATTAGTCGCCGGAGGCGATCCGAACAAGGACATCCAGCGCGCGTATGCACTCGTCCGAAAAGTTTTGACGGATCTCGGCGGGAGCATGACGCAGGGCGTGCGTGATTCCGACATCAAGCGCCGCATGCTCGAGATCGAGCCCGACTGGGATGAGTCGAACTACGGTTTCAGCAAGTTCAGCCGGTTCCTCCGCCAGGCGCACGATGCGGAGATCATCAACCTGCGTAAGAACGACAACGGCATCTTCGAGCTTTTGATTCCGGAGGGTGGCGGCAAGCGTCCGTCGGTGAACGCGTACGAAACGCTGGTACCGTCAACAACATCGGCACGGCCTGCGCGGGATGACGATCGTGGGTCGCGCGAGCGTGGTGGCAGAGACCGCGGGCGTGGCAGGGGCGGCAGTGCGGCGCGCGACACCGCGCCGACGGAGATTGCTGCTTCATCGACGCCCCCGGCTGGTGAAGCGACAGCGCCGGTGGCTGCACCGACAGAAAGGCCTGCGGAGCGACCGAGCACATCGCGTGCACCGGAGCCGCCGGCGCAGGCTTCTGCGGCCGCGCCCGTTTCCACATCGCCCTCAACTTCACAACAGCCGCTCCGGCCGAGTGGTCTTTCGTTCCGACGTGGCAGCCGCGGGTTTGGCGCTGGTGCAGCGCCGCCGCCGCTTCTGCCGGGCCAGGCAATCTCTGCACGCGAGCAGAGCGATCCACACAAGGCTGCACAGGCTGCGCAGGCAGCGCTCGCCGCGCGCGAAGAAGCGACAGTAGTAGCGGAAGTAACAACTGCGGTGACGATGCCTGCGGAGCCGGAAGCAGCGCTGTCATCGGCACCCGAAGAGCAGCAGCCCGAGCGGAGTGGTCGGACGCGCGGCAAGCGCGGTGGCCGCGGACGTGGTGGCTCGAAGACGCGCAGCGCGGCAGCGCACCCGGATGAGCAGATTGATGCGATCGAGGATAGCGCTCCTGCGGAGAAACCTGCGCGTGGTCGCAAGACAGCCGCACAGGCTGCGACGGCGCCGGCGAGTGGGGATGTTGCGCGTGACCTGCAGCTCCCGACGGATGCCGAAGGAGTTGCGACGTACCTCGTGCATCGCTACAAAGGCGTTGGCAAAAAGACGGCAGATTCACTGATCGAAGCCGTCGGCGCGCAGAACGTTTTCAATACCTTACAGCAGGAACCGGAACGCGTGCGCGAAGTTCTCGGCGCGCGCAGCGGTGACAAGCTGCTCGAAGCGTGGAGCGATGACTTGCGCGGGCGCACAAAGGCAGGCGCAAGCCGCGCCGCGAAAAGTGCAAAAGCTGTGGAAGCTCCGGCCGAAAAGCCTGCAGCGCGCGCAGCAGGAGCACGGAAGGGAACCGGCAGAAAGGCGACGCGTCGCGGGGGCCGGAAGAAGTCATAATCAATGGCGCGCCTTGTACCGCGGTCGTTTTACAAATCCGCCGAGCAGGTCGCACGCGATCTGCTCGGCGCGATTCTTTTCTCCACCATCGGTGGCCGCGAAACGAGCGGACGCATCATCGAAACCGAAGCGTATCTCGGCACGCGTGATGATGCGTCTCACGCTGCTGAACGCATCGGCCGCACTCCCCGGAACGACGTGATGTTCGGCCGCGCAGGCAATGCGTACGTCTATCGAATTTACGGCTCGCACTGGTGTCTCAATGCTGTCACGGGCGCAGTCGGTCTTCCATCTGCAGTGCTGATTCGCGCGCTCGAGCCACTCACCGGCCTTGATGTGATGCACGAACGTCGCGACGCACCCGGCGGAGGACGCAGCAAGTACGCGAAGGGCGAGCGCCGCCGTCCCCTCGCGGATCTCGACCTCTGCGCTGGACCGGGACGACTCGCCGCCGCGCTCGCAATCGATGGCTCGCTCGGCGGACACGCGCTGCAGGAAGCCCCACTCTGGATCGCACGCGGTCACGCAATTCCAGACGCCGATGTGATTGCAAGTCCCCGCGTGGGAATTACGCGCGCAACGGATTGGCCATTGCGATTTTCGGTTTCGGGCTCGCGATGGGTCAGTCGTCCGCGTCCCAAG
>JBBQYT010000118.1:0-6582 GCA_038208385.1 Longimicrobiales bacterium
GGCATCACTCTGGTAGACGCGGATGTCGCCATCCGAGACGTTGTGCCTTTCTGCGAGTGCCAGCCATGCATCGAGGGCTGCATCATCGTTCCCGGAGCTGACGATCTGCTCCGCGTACACGCATGGCAGGCCAACAGCACCCACTTCAGTGCCACCGCCCGCCTGGAAGATTGCTGCTGCTTTCGTATCGAAATATTCCAGGCAACGCGGCAATACCGTCGAGCTGTCGCGCGCGGCAGCGACAAATGCGAGTGCGGCCTCTTCGGTTGGGAACGGCAACGCGAAGCCGATGACGCCTTCGGGTTTTGGCAGTAGTGCAAACTCGATCTCGAGGATGACGCCGAGGGTGCCTTCGCTACCGACAAACCAGTCGACCGGGTCGTGCGCGAGCGCGTAGCCGACAGTGTTCTTTTCGAGCAACGGCCTGCGCAGTGTGACGACTTCGCCGGTCGCGAGCGCTACCCGCAGTGCGCGTACATGTTTGCGAGTAGGTCCATACATGAGCGTGCGCGCGCCCGACGCATTGCACGCGACAGCGCCGCCGACTGTCGATTCGATTTCGCTCGTGGGGTCGGGCGCGAACAACAGTCCGTTCTCGCCGGCAAGGCGGGCGAGGTCCGAGATGAGAACGCCGGCCTCGACGGTTGCGGTTCGGGCTTTGACATCGATGTCGACGATTTTGTCGAGCGCACGCAGCGAGAGCAGTATGCCGCGATCGGTAATCGATGCACCGGTCGTGCTGGTCTGTCCGCCGGCGGTCGTCACCGGTGTTCGATCGGCGTTCGCCTGGCGGAGCAGCTCTGTCGTCTCGTCATAGGATGACGGTCGTGCGACAGCCTCCGGCACAAGGTGCAGTCCGGACGCATCGGTGGAAACGCTTTCGCGTACGTCCAGGTCGCGCGAAACATTCACGGACATCTGCGGCTAGGCGTCAGCGAAGGGAATGATCGTCGCTGTCAGGATGTCCGGGATCTCGAGCAGCTTCTGGCGTACGGTCTCATCTGCCGGGCCGTCGACTGCAATTGCGGCGAGTGCTTCCCCACCCTCGGCAAGACGTGCCTGATGGTATTCGGCGATGTTGACGTGCGCATCGCCGAGCACGGTGCCGACGCGGCCAATGACGCCGGGGACATCGCGGTTTGTGAGAACAATCAAGGTCGGCCGTGGCGAGCCGCCGATGTTGACATCGACGCGGAAGCCACCAATACGCGTGAGGCGCGGCAGGCCAACCGCGGGCGCAGTGCCCGCGACAGTCAATTCCTGCATCGAGCCGTGCAAACTGATTTCGACGGATGACGGCGCCATTTGCGCGCTCTCGGCAACGGCCAGCTCGAGGCCGCGATCTTCGGCGAGCATGCGTGCATTGATGAGGTTCAGGCGGTCTGTCTCGAGCACGCCCTCGAGCGCACCCAGTGCTGCAGCTGCGAGCAATGCTTCGCGGCCGCCCGCGAGCTCGGGATCACAACGCAGTGTGAGCCGTTGAATTGCACGCACGCCCTGATCGGCCAGGATTGCGCGTGCAATGGCGGCTGCGCGGCGCGCGACCAGCATGACGGGACGCAATTCACGCCACGGATCCGGCCATGGTCCATCGACAGCCGCGACGTTGACCGAACCTGAGAAATCGCCTAAAAGAAGTGCGTCACGAACGGCTGCGCATACTTCGACAGCCACGTTGCGCTGTGCTTCGAGCGTGGACGCGCCCATATGCGGCATTAAAAACGCATTCGGCGTGCGACGCAATGGATCGTCTGCAGCGAGCGGTTCTTTTGCGAACACATCCAGCACTGCAGCGCGCAGGTGTCCCGAGTTGAGCGCCTCGAGCAACGATTGTTCGTCGATGATGCCGCCGCGCGCCAGGTTGCACAGCACCGCGCCCTTCTTCATGCGCGCGATCTCGCGCTTGCCGATCATGCTGTGTGTTTCGTCGGTGAGCGGCGTGTGAATTGTCACGATGTCGGACAACTCGAGCAGTGCATCGAGCGTCAGCGAGCGCTCGGCGCGGAGCATCCCGTAGCGCGAATCCGCAACGAACGGATCGTATGCGGCGACCTTCATGCCGAATGCATGCGCGCGCATTGCCACTTCGCCGCCGATTCTGCCGATGCCGATGATGCCGAGCGTCCTGCCTTTCAACTCGGTGCCCATGAGTGTCGAGCGATCCCAGCGGCCGGCGTGCATCGATTCATCGGCACGGCCAATTTGTCGCAACGCGGAAAGCAGTGCGCCAAAGAAAAGCTCCGCCACGGCGACTGTATTGCCGGCGGGCGCGTTGATTACGGCGATTCCGAGTTTTGTCGCTTCATCGAGAGCAATGTTGTCGACACCGACACCCGCGCGTCCGACGACGCGCAGTTTTTTGCCGTGCGACAGCACATCCTTCGAGATGCGCGTTGCGCTACGACCTACGAATGCATCGTAATCGCCGATGCGGGCGAGGAGCTGGTCGGTGGGGAGGGTCGGTACATCGTCTACGATGAATTCGGGCTCGGCCTTCAGCAGAGCTACACCTTCGGGATCGACCTGATCGGTTACGAGAATCTTGAATGACATCTGCGCGCGTTACTCTCGACTGGGTTTGGGGCGTCAAAACGCCCGGTAGGCCCTGCTTTTGTGGAACGGGCAAAGTAATGTCCAAGCCAACCTCGGGCCACGGACCTGTTTCGGGCATGTTTTCGGGGTGATTCTGCCCTTCGGGTGTAGTAGCGAGCTATGACGTTGACCTCGGAAGTCCTGAAAGCAGAGGCTTTAAGGCGTGGTTTCAGCCTGGCCGGGGTGACTCGGCTGGTGCCGAGCGACCACGAGGCGTTCCTGCGCGCGTGGCTCGCCGCAGGACACCACGGCGAAATGGCCTACCTCGCCCGCGAAGACGCGGTGGAGCGGCGTATTGACCCGGCCAATGCCTGGCCCGGACTCCGGTCTGCAATCGTGGTGGCGCACAATTACTACGTGGAAGGCGATAGCACTGCGGAGCATGACCCGTCGCGCGGGGTCATCGCTCGCTATGCGCGTGGACGCGACTACCACAAGGTGATGAAGAAAAGCTTGCTGGGCCTGCTGCGCTGGATCGAGGAGCAGACAGGGCAGGAGCTGAGCGCTGCGCGCGCGTACGTGGACACTGGTCCCGTTCTCGAGCGCGAGCTTGCCCGTCGTGCGGGACTCGGCTGGTTCGGGCGCAATACGATGCTGCTCAACCCGCGCATTGGCTCGTTCTTTTTCATTGGCGCGTTGCTGCTGGAATTGGACATCGAGCCGGACGAGCCTTTCGTTGCGGATCATTGTGGCACGTGCAGCGCGTGCGTGCACGCATGTCCGACGCGCGCACTGCTCGGACGCGATGCGGACGGCGCGCCGATCATCGATGCGACGCGTTGCATCTCGTATCTGACGATCGAGCATCGCGGCGCGATTCCGCACGAGCTGCGGCCACTGATGGGCAATCGGATTTATGGGTGTGACATTTGTCAGGATGTGTGCCCGTGGAATGGGGAGAAGTTTGTGCAGATCAGTGCCCTTTATGGCAGTGGTGCGCGGGGCAATGCCGACGCGGCGACGCGGGGACGCGGTGACGCGGCGACACTGCCGAATGCCGACGGGGCGACGTTGCCGGGAACTGATGCGCCTTCGCTTATCGAATTGTTGGGGATGGATGAATCTGCGTGGAAATTGTTTTCTGTTGGGTCTGCGATGCGGCGTGCGAAGCGGGCGGGGTTTCTGCGGAATGTTGCGATTGCGTTGGGGAATTCGCGGTTGCCGGAGGCGGTTCCGGTATTGGCTGCTGCGCTGCGCGATGTGGAGCCGCTCGTGCGTGGACACGCGGCGTGGGCGCTTGGTAGGATTGGTTCGGCGGCGGCTGTCGAGGCGCTTGGTGCTGCGCTGAACTCCGAGAGCGACGCTTCAGTTGTTGAAGAGTTGTCGCTCGCGATCGCTGAGCTTAGCGGCGGGTTGCGGACAGCACTTTGAAGTTTTGTCCGTTGTGCTCCACGTTGTGCGATCCGAAGCACTCGTTGAGCCACGCTTCGTAGGGTAATGTGCGATTTGCTACGAGGTAAAACTTTCCGCCGGGCGTCAATACGCGTTTGGCGTCGCGAATGAACTGTGCGGGGACATCGAGGTCGGTCGCTTTGCCGGTGTGGAACGGTGGGTTCGTTAGAACTACATCGAACGTGCGGTCTGCAACAGCAGCGGCAACATCACTCGAAAGTACTTCGCATCTTTCCACAAGACCATTTTCTGAAACCGTCCTCGTACTCGAGCGCACCGCTTCGGCGTTTGCATCCACCATTGTCACATGCGCTGCAGGAGCTTGCAGTGCGGCGGCAACGCCGACGACTCCCATGCCGCAGCCGAGATCCAGAATCCGCGTAGCGCCTTTCATGTCGACTACATCCAGCAGTGCCTGCGTGCCGCCATCGAGACGCTCCCAGGAGAACACTCCTGGTCGCGAGAACACCTCGAAGGTAATCCCGCGAACGCTGACCGGGAAATTGTGGAAGTAATCATCGCTCAACGATGGAGTGTCAAAAACATCCGAGTGCGTTGCCGGTGAGTCCGGGCGTATGGCGAAGCCCAATCGGTGTCCGCTTCGATGTGCGATCACGGCTGCATCGCCGAACAGTGTGGCCAGGTGCTTGAGTGCCGGCTTGATTCCTTCGTCGTTGCCGCCGGCGATGTAGCAACGCCCGCCGGGACGAAGTGCGCGATACGCGTTCCGGATCGACTGCAGGATTGGAGTCCTTCCTTTCGGAAGTCTTATCGTCGCGACGTCGGCAAACGGTGTGCGCAGTTTCTCGTCATCGTTGCCGAAGGTAACCTCAGCATTTGTGATTTCGTTCGCTTCGAGTGTGCGCCGCGCTGACTCGACGGACACTAGATTGTGGTCGGTCATCCACACGCGGCCGCCTGGCGCGCGCAAGGCAGCCAGCGTTCCGACTGCGCCTGAGCCGCATTGAAGGCTGCAGATCCTGTCTGAGGTGGCGATGTCGATATTGTCGAGCAGCAATCCTTCGGACGGGTCCAGCTCACCGAACGCAGGCACGCCCGGCTTCGATACGAGCGCCAACCTGCGATCGCCTACAAATAACTCAGACGTAAGCCAGCGGAAATAGTAGTCGTCATCGCAACGAAACCGACCGCTGTGCGAATCATCCGCGCTGGTTGGAGCCGATTCAGCTTTCCTGGCTCGTCCCATCGCGTCTCCACAGGCGTTGTATTTCTTCTGCAGTCAGAACTTGCCATTCACCCGAAGACAGATCGCCGAGTGTGAGATTGCCGATCGCGATTCGGTGCAGAGACTCGACGTGATTTCCGGCGACGGCGAACATCCGGCGGACCTGATGGTAGCGGCCTTCCGTGATTATGACGCGAGCATGTCGTGCATTGATGATCTCGAGCAGCGCGGGGGCGAGGACGGTGTCATCGCCTTTGAGGGTCATGGTGCCGCTCGCAAAGAGCGCAATCTCATCGCCTTGAAGATCACTGTGCAATTTCACTTCGTACGTGCGCGGCAGGTGTTTGCGCGGCGATGTTATGCGATGGTTGAGGTCACCGTCATCGGTGAGGATCAAGAGACCTGATGTGTCGACATCCAGGCGTCCGGCGGGTGCCACAATCGGCGACCTGTGTCGCAGGCGGGGCGGGAGCAGGTCATAGACGGTGGGGTTTGTTTCATCGGTTGTCGACGAAACGTATCCGACTGGCTTGTGCAGCATGAGCACCGCGCCTTGCCGCGGATCGAGCGGTTTTCCGTCGACGAGAATGTCCTCGTGCTCAATGTGGTCGCTATCGTCAAGCCTGCTGCCGTCGCTTCGCGTGACGAGTCCGGACGCGAGCATGCGCTCGACGTCCGCACGACTGCCATGACCGAGATTGGCCAGGTATTTCGCCAGCTTGCGCTGATTCTTTTTCTCCGGCGTCATGCGCTCAGGCAGCCGGATTTGGCAGACGCAATGTAAACGCGCTTCCTGCACCCGGCTGACTTTCTACCGTAATGTCACCGCCAATGAGTCTGGCGAGGCGCTGTGAGATTGCGAGGCCGAGTCCTGTGCCGCCCCACTGGCGGGTGCGCGACTGGTCGCCTTGCCAGAATGGATCGAACACTGACCGCAGCTGTTCCGCCTGAATGCCAATACCGGTGTCGGTCACACGAAACGATAATCCATCGGATTCGGTCGTTATGTCCAGCCGTACGGCACCGTTGTCCGTGAACTTCACTGCGTTGCCGAGCAGATTCAGGAGGATCTGGCGCAGCTTTCGTGCATCGGTCTCGACGGATACCGGCACATTGTCGGCGACGACCGTGAACTCGAGATGTTTCTGACCTGCGAGCGGCTCGACGACGGCGCGCACTTCTTCGAGTAGCTCCTGCAGATCGACATGTTCGATCTCGGGTACGTACCCGCCGGCCTGTAGACGTGTAAACGCGAGCACTTCTTCGATCAGCTGGAGAAGGTGTCGTGCACTCGCGCCAATGCGTTCCACATACGTGACCGAGCTGGCTGGGAGGGCAGCGGGCACGCCCAGGCGGAGGAGGTCGACGTAGCCGATGATTGCGTTGAGCGGCGTGCGCAGCTCGTGCGACAT
>JBBQYT010000119.1:0-6551 GCA_038208385.1 Longimicrobiales bacterium
TGAACTCGCCGCGACTGCGCACGTACAGCGCGTACTGTTGTGCATCGGGCACGAGCATGATGACGCCCGCAACACCGCTCCTGATCCAGTCCGGGACCAGCTCGAGCGCATTTCCGCCCAGCGTTCCGGCAACGACAATGACAGCACCGCGCAGGTCCGTCCGTCCTTCGAGCACACGTGCTGCGACGGACGCAGTACCCGCGAAGATTGCGTGACCGGTGAAGTCATGGAATGCGTTTGAACCGCCGGTGTTTACAATGAAGTCTGCGACGCTCCGGTACATTGTCGAGTCGGCGCCCGAGTGCAGGACGGCGTGCGTTTGGGCATCATCGAAATTGGCTACGCGAAGAGGGACCGGCAACAGAAAGTTTTTGTTGTTGCCGACCGGCGTGAGTCCGAGCCGCAGGAGCTGGCTGTCAAGATAACTGGCTGCGTCGTGCTCACCGCGGGTGGCAGTGCCGCGTCCTTCGAGCAGATCGCTCGACAGGAAGTACGTGTGTGCGCGCAGCGCGAGTGTATCGATGGCCTGCGCGTGGACCATGCATGGAACGGCAAGAAAAGCGAGAAGGAGTCCAAAACGACGTCGCATAAAAGACAGATCCGTTTGTGAGTTTCGCAGCAGCGCTGTGTTCAGACAACTGAATGATAAACAAAGCGCCGGACAATGTGCCGGCGCTTCGCGTTTCAGTTGCTTCGGTTGCGATCAGCTGTGGTCCTGCACTCGGCCTGCGCCGCCGAGGACTTTATCAGCGTAGCCGTTGTTCGGATCACCGCCGCGCTTGAGCACACGATCGACAATGCCGGGTCCGCGGTTATACGCGAGCAAGGCCATGCGCGTATCGCCGTTATACCGGTCGATCAGTGACTTCAGGTACTTGAACCCGAGCGGTAGATTGACGTCCGGGTTTACGAGATCGGCCTTTGATGTCCCCGGCAGCAGCCATGCTGCGGTGCGCGGCATCAGCTGCGTGAGACCGAGGGCGCCGACGTAACTCTTCGCCGTCGTCTTGAATGTGCTTTCGGTCTGCACGAGACCGAACCCGAGCTGCGGGTCGATGCCAGCCTGGACGGCGAAGTCGTGAATCTTCTCGGCGAGACCCTGGTTGATGTTGAAGACCTGCATCGCGGAGTGCACGATGTTGCCGCGCCGCAGCGAATTCCAGTGCTGGCCGAGGTTGTCTTCGCGCGACTCCTGCGATCCCGCTGCTGCGGGCGTCGTGCGTCCGACGACGTCTACGTTCGGCGCCTGCCCTGCTTCCGGCGAGGCCGAGTGCTTCTGGTGTTGCGCTGCAGCGTTGTCGAGCGCGTGCGCGATCGGCATTGCTACGCCGGCGACGCCAAGACCCACGAGTGGCTTGCCGTACTTGTTTGCGAGCTTTCGACTGCGACCCAGCAGCGACCCCGACGCTTCATCTTCGGCAGGAGCATTCGGATCATCATCAGCGCGGCGACTCGGCTTCGCGGGTCTTTTCGGCTCTTCTGGCGTCGCGCCATCGAACATGCGTGGCCAATTGCCCGACTGATCTTCCCCGGACGGGCGAGCAGCAGTACGGCGGCGCACTTCCGCACCACGCTCGCGTCTGCGTGCAGACGGTTGACCGTGATCCTGGACGCGATGACCGCGCGGCCCGCGCACTGCGCGCCGGCCTTCCTCTTCGCTGGGCGTGTGAAGGACATCCTGAGGCTGTGATGGCAGCCCTTCGAGCGGCTCCGCGTCTATCCAACCGGGCTCCGAGTGCTCAGCTCCGAGCTTCGGCTCCTTCGGGTTGTCATCCGTCATTGCGTGCTCTCCTTCGAAGTGTTGATCAGGCAAAAGGTTACAGCGCTTCTGCTACCATAGAGACGTGCACCATCCATGCCGCAAAAGGGACCTCTTGAGGCCGGCCAGCCGAAGCGCTACGTTGGACTTACGGCGTACGCGCCACCCCGAATACCCCTTCCCAGACAAGCGCTTTGATGAGATGTGCGGCGTTCTCCTCGCCGGACTGGTGGTGATGATCCGTCCGCCGGTCGCCGCCCAAACAGCGGCCGGTGTCCAGCGTTTTGCCATGGATGCCGGAACTGTCTCGATTTCGGGCACCCCGCGGCCAGGCTTTTTCCTCGCGGGCGGGGTTTCCTTTGTAGTGCCGACACTGAGATTGCGGTGACGCATGCAACGCAACGCAAAAATTGCAGGTCTTGCAGGGATTGGGCTTCTTACTGCCGTGGGAATTCTCGCGCTGCGAAATACCCTCAGCGGAAGCCTTGTCTTCTGGGCGTTGATTGCGTCCGGAGGGCTCTGGACGGTTGGATTGCTGTATTTCGATTTTGCGATTCGCCGTGATGCCGGTCGCTTTGGTCTGATAGGTGCTGAAGCGCTGGCGGCCGGTCCGCGGGCGGCTGCCCTGGTGTGCGGACTGCTGACGCTGCTGCTCACGCTGTTCGCCGTGCACGAGAAGTTCGGCTGGCCGGAGATCGTCACGATGATTGCGGCAGCATTTTTTCTCGTGCGATGGCTCGTCGCGTCAATCCGGCTGTCGCGCCGAAGCAGAGAACGTCGCGAGGGACGCACCCGCAAGCCGGACAATTGGCGTCCGCTCAACAGAGACAGGAAGCAGAAGCGCTGATGGGATCGAAGAAGGCAAGGGTCGTGTTCGTATGCATGGGCAATATCTGCCGTTCACCAACCGCTGAAGGCGTGTTTCGCCACCTTGTGCACCAGGCAAATCTCGACGAACACTTTCAGATCGACTCTGCAGGTACTTCGTGGTATCACATTGGTGATCCGCCCGATGATCGTTCCGTTGCGACTGCCCTGCGCCGCGGCGTGACAGTCGAGGGAAGAGCGCGTGCGTTCACGCAGGCAGACCTGACCGCTTTCGACTACATCATCGTCATGGACCGGGACAACCGTGACGGTGTGCTTGCTCTCGCGGATGGTGAATCTGCGAAGCGAGTGAAACTGCTGCGCGAACTCGATGCTGATGCCAACGACGAGCTGGAGGTGCCCGATCCGTATTACGGCGGGAGCCAGGGCTTCGACAACGTGTTCGACATCATCGAACGTTCGTGTCGCGCACTACTCGAGCACATTCGTGCGGAGCACGGCTGGTGAAGCTGCCCGATGCAATCCGCGTGAGTGTCGAAGCGCAGATCAGTGAGCTCGAAGGACGCAGTACTGCGATCGTGGATGTTTCTGCACTCGGCGGCGGCTGCATAAGCCTTGCCGCACGAATCACTGCCGAGACGGGTCTCGTTGCATTCCTCAAGTGGGCCAGCGACGCGACGTCTGCTGCAATGTTCGAGCAGGAAGCCATTTCACTCGAAGCGTTGCGCGCGCCTGGTTGCGTGCGCATTCCCGTGGTGCTCGGACGCGGCGGCGATCCGGAAGCGCCATGGTTGATGCTCGAGTGGCTCGAGCCCGGGCGCGCAAATCCCGACACGTGGGCGCAGCTTGGCCGTTCGCTGGCGCGATTGCACCACGTGCACGGCGCTGCATACGGCTGGGACAGTGCCAACTTCATTGGAAGCCTGCCGCAGGAAAACGCATGGCGTGACGAATGGGCTGTTTTCTGGAGAGACCACAGACTGCTGCCGCAGCTTCAGCTCGCCTGCAATGCCGGATGCTTCAACAGCTCTAACCGTCGTCGCTTCGACAAACTGCTCGAGCGTCTGGATGTGCTGCTCGAGTCCGCGCGCGGAGAGGGTCCATCTCTGCTGCATGGCGATTTGTGGAGTGGCAACGTCCACGTATTGCCGGATGGCAAGCCGGCAATCATCGATCCATCGACATACTACGGCCATCGCGAAGTCGACCTGGCCATGAGCGAGCTGTTTGGCGGGTTTCAGCCGGAATACATGCGGGCCTATTCCGAGGAGTGGCCGGTCGAATCAGGCTACCAGAGTGTGCGGCGACCAATTTATCAGCTGTACTACCTGCTGGTACATGTCAATTTGTTTGGCGGTAGTTACGTTTCAACAACGCTCTCGACACTTGGACGCATTCCGCTGAACTGAAAAATTTCACATTAAGATCACACCGGTGAACGGAAAGGAGCACAAAGAAAAAATGATATTTTCTTTGTGCTCCTCTCTTTTGAGCACCGTGTTCTCTGTGTGAAACGACGCTGAGCTAATGCATCGCGCGTGCAATGCGCTTAATACCTTCCGTCATTGCTTCCTCGGACACAGCAAACGACAAGCGGATATACCTGTCGTCGCCGAAGGCTGAGCCTGGCACTGCGGCCACACCGACCTCATCGAGCAGGCGGCTGCAGAATGCGATCGAGTCGGCGCAGGTTGCATCGTATTGATCGTCGACCCGCAGGAACAAATAGAATGCGCCGCTCGGCCTCACATACTTGCTGTTCGGCATGTTCTCGGCGAGCAGGTCTATCAGCATGTCGCGGCGACGGTGGAACACCTTGATCATCGCCTTCATTGCTTCGTCCTGCGGTGCTTCCGCTTTGTATGCGGCGAGGGCCGCGTATTGTGTGATTGTGGAGATGTTGGATGAGACATGGCTCTGGAGTGCGGCGAGCTTGTCGGCGAGCTCGACCCCGCAATATGAAAAGCCCATACGCCAGCCTGTCATTGCAAACGATTTGGATGCGCCGTTGATGATGACTGTTGTGCCGAGGATGGCGTCATCGAGCTCGAGCAGGCTCGTTGCGATGCCGCTGTCGTAGGAGAGGCGCGTGTAGATTTCATCGCTTACGATCCAGATGTTGCGTGCGAATGCCCAACGCACGATCGCATCGAGCTCGTCGCGCGAATAAACAGCGCCTGTCGGATTGGACGGCGAGTTGAGGATGAGGCCCTTTGTTTTGTCATCGGACGCGGCCTCGAGCATTGCAACATCGACTTTGAACGAGTCTGCCTCATCGCCGGGAACGTAGACGGTTTCGGCGCGCGCGAGCTTGATGAGGTCCGGATAACTCGTCCAGTACGGCGCTGGCAGAAGCACTTTGTCGCCGGGACCGAACAATGTAAAAATCGTATTGAAGAGCGCCTGTTTTGCGCCTGTGCTGACGACAATGCCGGCCGGATCGACTGCTTTGCCTGTGATCTTTTGCAGATCCTTGGCAATGGCCTGGCGTAGTGCCGGAATGCCGGCGACTGCGGTGTACTTCGTGAATCCCTGTTCGATCGCGCCGATACCGCCGCGGCCGATGAACTCGGGCGTCGCGAAGTCGGGCTCGCCAGCGCTCAGGTCGATGACGTTCTTGCCTTGTGCGCGCAGCTCTCTGGCGCGCGCTGCGATTGCGAGCGTCGCGCTGGGCTGCAGCTCGCGGACGTTTTCACTGACCTGCATTGGATCTCTGTTAGAAAGAGGATGGGGTGTGCGCCGGGGCCGGGGCACGTCCGCAATATGCCGTACCGATGGCCCTGCGGCAACGCTTGCATGGTCTACCGCGCCCGCCGAGATTGCACGGAATGCAGCGCCTTGTGATCTACAGTGACTACGTCTGTCCGTTCTGCTACCTGGGCGACTCGGTTGTCGCGCGTTTGCGGGGCGATGGTCTCTTGTGCGAGTACCGGGCATTCGAGCTGCGGCCAGCGCCTGCGCCGATAATTGATGGAGACAGCGAGTACATCAGGCGTGGGTGGATACAGTCGGTCGAACCGCTGGCGGCGCAGCTTGGCGTGGACATCAAGCGGCCGGTAATGCATCCTCACTCCCGAAAAGCGCACGAGGCCGCGGCTTTCGCACGCGAACACGGACTCGCCACTGAAATGCACGAGGCTGTGTTCCGGGCCTTTTTCGTGCAGGGACTGGATATCGGCCGCATCGATGTGTTGGTCGGTATCGGCGAAGCGCTGGGAATGGACAGGACGGAGCTGAAAGTCGCGCTGGATATCGACAAGTATACGGACGCGGTGCTGGCGGATGAACAGGCGGCCGTGCACGAGAAAATCGTGGGTGTGCCAACATTCATTCCGGAGACGGGCGAGCGTCTGGTTGGAGTGCAATCGTACGAATCACTGCGTGCTGCAGTGAGCACGTAAAACAGAAAAGAGAGTGACGCGATGGCGAGCTACGAGAGAACGACGGCCGCAGGGATGAAGCAGGTTTTGGATGAGGCCGAAAGGATGTTGCCCGAGCGGCTGCCGATCGAGCAGACGAGACGCGATCGTCATTCAGCAACGTTTGCGGGCGGCGATGGCGTGCTGACATTGTCTGTGCATCGCCATGGCATGGACACGCAGGTCGTTGCACGTACGGACCAGGTGCGCACATCGAGACTGGATATGGAAACGCAGTATTTTCTCGGGAAGCTGCCGTATCAGCCCGGCAACGCGCCTTTTACGGCAGGCGACCAGGGGTAGAAGCCGCTGTGTCCAGCGGGAGTCGCACAGTAAACGTGCTGCCCTCTTTTACGGTGCTTTCCACTTGAACATCTCCACCCAGAAGACGCGCCAGGTGGCGCGTGATCGTCAGCCCGAGACCGGTGCCACCAGCCCGTCGGGTCGCTGAACGCTCGACCTGCCAGAACGAATCGAAGACCTTCTCCATGTGTTCCGCAGAAATTCCAATCCCGGTGTCGTGCAGGCGAATGAAGACTGATTTT